>CALXPV010000008.1 GCA_944390295.1 uncultured Clostridia bacterium
GTATTTCTAGTAATTTGAAACTTTTGGCTTGCTGTATTTGTATATTTTCCTAATTTAAAATATGTTTTTTGGCTTCTGCTATTATTTGGCGCTTCTATTAATCTATTTGTACTTAGCTTTGAATATATTTTATATATTCCATCTGGTAAAATTTCTTCTTTTTCAGAATTTTGAATAGACATCATTGTAGTTTCTGTAATTTCATTTTCTAATTCTACAATAGTGTTAGCATACACTGAATATGAAAATAGTGACAAAAATAATATAATAATTATAAAAATTTTAACTTTTTTCATTTAAGTCTCCCCTTTATATTTTATTTATATATTTGATCTAGTACTAAACTCACCTTATTAATTGCTCTTTCCATATATTCTTCAAATTTGTCTATAGAAAGTAAAATTAATTCTTTTTCTTGTATATCAAATAATTTGAAATTATCCTTAATAGAATCTTTTAGTTTATTATCATCTGTAAAACTCAAAAATTCTTCTCGTAATTTTAATATGTTTAAATTTGATTTTTTTAATAAATATCTATCAATTAAAGGATAATCCGAATATATTGCGGATTTAAATTCTGAATCTGTATGTATAGAATTGTCTTTATTAAAAATGATTTTTCCATCACTTTTTGTTGCAATAGAAGGAATATAAACACTAAACCACAACATATCTTCTATTAAATGTGCTACATATCCTTGCATCATTTTACTATTTGGCAAGATATATTTGTTTTCGTTTAAAAACCTTTCTATGTCTGGATAGTCGCCTTCTGAACCATATAATATTCCATGTCTTAAATAATGTGTAATTACTTTGTTTTGTCCATCTATTGTCCTTGTTAATACATCTGGCATTATTGAACCATATAAAAATTCATTGTTTAAATTATATTTTTCTTTTAGAATATTTCCCATATAAATGTGACTAATTATTGAACTCATTTTTTCCTCCTTTGTACAATTGTATTATATCTTAATGTCTAAAAAACTACAATAAATTTCAAAAAATATAATAACATATTATATTTTAACACGAAAAAGCACACCTCTGATTAAGATATATCATACTAATCAAAGGTGTACATCATTATTCTATAGTAGAAATAAATTTATTTCATATGGCTTTTAATTTCTCTTCTTTTTTGCCTTCTAAGTTCACTTTTTTCTGTTTTATTTAATCTGTATAAATATATTATTAATATAATCAAAATTACGATTAAGAATATAATTTGATTTTCTAAAGATTCTACAATCCTTCCTAAATATGGAATACTTATAACCTTAACACCTTCTATCTGCGAAAAAGATAATTTTTCTAAATCAGGAATATTATTATTATCTCCTTTTGTTATATATCTTTTTTCACCATTGGTTTCTGTTATATCAATAATTCGATGAGTTACAACTTCACCATTTTTTCTAAAAGATATAATGTCTCCGTTTTTTATTTTATCTTCATTATTAACTTTTTTAACAATTATAATATCTCCAATGTTAATAGTTGGTTCCATACTGTTTGTAGTTATGTTATAAGCTTTATATCCAAAAAAGCCATTAAAATCTTGTTTACTAATAAAAGATATTCCAACTAGTACTAAATTATAAATTAAAATTATTAGTATAATGTATAAAACTTTCCCTAATGTACTTACTCGTTTTTTACGTTTTCTTATAGAATTTTCATCATATTTCATTTGTATCCTCGCTATTTAATAATTATATATTCGTACTCTTCTCCTATGTATTCTTCATTATCATATAATTTGAATACCAATTTATATGTACCTGTTCTTAAATTGTTTTTTGTTGTCCAATCAAATGTCATATTAGCAGTTGGTGAATCAGAGAATAAATACTCATTTTCTTTATCTGTTTCTGTTAATGTAGAAGATAAGTAATCTGCTAAATCAACTAATTCATAATCTTGTGCATATACTGTATCATACTTTCTTCTGTATAAAGAAACTGTAATATTTGGATTTTCTAGTCCAGAAGAATATTCTATAGAACCTGAAATTTTATTTTCATTATTTTTGTTTTGTCCAGTATTTTTATCTATTATTTTATATTCATCTTCTGTCGAAACTTTTAATCCATATTTAGAATTTATAATTGTAGTTTCTACTTCGGTATTATCTGATGAATTTAAACCATAATATATACCATCTGATGAACCAAATGTTTCAATTTTTATTGTATATTCACCTGTTGCTAATGTAGTATTGTTTGATGTATTTATTGTTATCTTAGATAATACGTTAGAAACTTTATCCGCTATTTTAATTCTTGTTGTGCCATCAATTCTTGGATAATAATTAACATCATCAATTGTAAAGTAAATTCCAAGTAAACTATCATTTTGTAATACATTTCCATTTATGTCAGTTATAGTTAATTTTATTCCCATTTTTTGATTAAAATATTGTGTATCATATATAATTTTAGAATCCGCAATATTTTGAGTAAAGTCTGTAGTTACTTCTAATGGTATATCTTTTCCTAAATAATTTATTGGTTCAATAGTTGCAGATACACCTATTTTAGAATCCATATTATTATATACACTATATCTCATAACATCTCTTTGAATACCTAAAACACCTAAAATTGTTTGTTTATCTTTATTTCTAACTTCCATTAGAATATTGTTATCTATAATATTAGAGTTTAATGTTGTATCCTTAAAATTGACTTGGAAAATAAAGTTTTCATATACTAAATTTTGCTCTTGATTATAATACTGCTGTCCTCTTTCACTTTCAGGATATTTTCTGTCCGTACTTCCCATATATATAAAATCATGAACGTTATATATATATTTATTATTAACCACGTCATCCGCTTTTACTATATAATAATAATATTCGTTAGTAACCATATCTAACATTGTTATATTTGTTCCTTCTGGTAACACATAAGGTGATCCAGAAGAATTTGTTGATACTAATACTCTTTCATAGTTATTATAATCTTCAAAATAATCTGTATTAGAAAAGTCTTCTATGTATAAAGAGAAATATGTAGAAAAAGAACTTTTATTAGTTATAGATGTCTCTGTAGAAGTAAACAATCCAAATTGATCACCTGGAGTAATTGCAGCTTCTAAGTAGTCATCTTGATATAGTCTAGAGTTGATAGATACAATTATATCTATATATTTTATGTCATAATTTAAATCATCAATTGGTACCAACGCTTGAAGTCTTATTCTAACTTCTCCTAAGCTTCTCTCTATTGTCAAGTTTTGTGAATGATATAAGCAAAAATTTAGTGTCGGAGTAAATGTCGAGTTATCACTATCATATCTACTATTTCCTGTATAACTACCGTCGTTTTCTGTTAAGAATGTCGTTTCACTTGGATTATTCCAGCCATTGTTACCTGTTGCCATTGTTAATCCATATGTATTATCTGCAGCTTCATCTGTATCTGCAATAGATGGTATTTGTGATGGATCTACTAGGTTTACACCATTTTGGAATCCTGCTGTAACACCAGTTATATCAAATCTAATATTAGGTTCTGAGAAACCTTTTAATGATAATTCATAAGTTCCGAATGTTGCATACTTAGAGGCTATTAGTGAAACTTCGAAAACAGTTACATCTACTGCTTCTCCAACGCTCCAAATATAGTACACATCATCTTTTGGTGTTGTATCTACATAGTTTACTTTTATTTTTCCATCATTATTATAATTTGTATAAAATCCGTCTAATGTAATATCATGATCTGGTTTGTGTTGAGCCATTACATATGAATTAGCTGAAAATAATCCCGGATTTGTTATTTCATCACCATTATCATAATTATGGTCATATAAACCAGTACTTGAACTTGGTGTCATTTTATTTGTATATAATCCAAAGAATGTCATTCCATTAACTTCACCATATGCTGTAACTTGCTCATTTGTCGCAATATTTAAGTTTCTTCCTTCAGCCATATAAATTCTATTATCTACATTCTTTTGAGTATTACCATTTCCATCTATTGTAACAGTGGCTTCTACTTCTTGTCCATTTATATCTACTAAGCTATCAAATTTCCTTAGTAAGTTTGCTCCAAAATCCATATATAATACCGAATTATTCTTTAGTTTTAAATTATCCACTCTACTTAGTGCATAGTAAGTATCAGAATATTCGTTTGTTCTATCTGTAGCACCATCTAGTGCGATTGAAGAATTAGAAATTGTACAAGTATTAGTTCTTTGTATTGAAATATTATATTTTGGATCATCTGGTGTTCCATAGTTTTTAATATCTATTGTGCTTGTACCACTTGTACTTGAAGCATTTCCTGATCCGAATATGCTTCCATCAATATCAAAATTATCATATCCATTTCCATCTATAAAGATTTCAATTCCTTTAGTAACACTTATAAAGTCGAAATCATATATTTCGTCTCCAGATTCATTGGCTTCACCACCACCAAATACCGTTCCGCCTATATGTAAATCTCCTTTTTCTAAGTTTTGATTTTGTACTGCATCAAATCCAATACTTGTTTTAGTTTTACCATATACTACAGATGTATTTGCACCACCATATACATTGCCACCAATTTCTCCTGAAACAATATCTACTGTACTTAAAGATGTATCTACTCCCTCTTCACCTGTTGCTGCTTTATTTCCTCCTCCAAAAGCATTTTTGGTAATTTTTGTTGAACTACCATCTATTGTCAATAATGTATTTCCTTTTACAATTGCTGCAGTACCATTTCCTCCTGCATAAACACTATTTTCTAATTCCGAATTTTTAATATGTACATTGGCATCTTGCTGAACAATACCTTCATTACCACCGCCATACACATTATTAGTAACTTTTGCATTTTCAACTAAAACATCTGTAGAAGTTTCTATTTGAGCTAAGTTTCCTCCTCCATATATACTTCCAGTTACTGTTCCATTTATAACTACTTTGGTTTCTGTGGTAATTGCTTCATTACCTCCACCGTATACGTCTCCTGCAGTTCCATTTGTATATACATTTACGTTAGCTGTTATTGTGTTTCCACCCATATTGTTTCCACCATATACAGTGTCAGTAACTCCTCCGTTTATATTTACATTTGTTGTTGGCACAGTTCCATTTGTGTTAGAACCCCCGTATACTGTTCCTATAGTTCCTCCATCAATATTTATAAAAGAAGTAACAACACTTGCCGAATAGCCTCCTCCAAATATATTAGGTATCTTGTCTATATTGTTATTTACAACTATATTACTATTTTGAGTATCTGCCTGATTTCCTCCACCATATATTGCAGAAGTAATCTGACCAGAATTTATTGTAATATCTGATGTAGTAGTTACACCACCAGCATTATTTCCTCCATAAATTGTTCCAAAAGTTCCTGAATCTATTATAATTTCGCTATTTGGAACATCTCCAGATTGGTTAGAACCACCATATACATTTTCTGCTTGTCCCCCTTGTCCATATATATGTGGCTCAGTAACACCCGCTTGGTTACCACCACCATATACATTTGGAATATTATTTCCTGATTTTATTAAATATATTTCTGCTTTTTGAGTATCAACTTCATTACCGCCACCATATACGGAGTCTGTAACAGAACCTCCATTTATAGTAACATTTGCGTCTGTAGTGTTTCCTCCTACATTGTTTCCACCATATATTATTCCTACAGTTCCACCTGTAGCATTTATATTACTTATATTAATATTTCCTGTTTGGTTTGAACCACCATAAAGAGTTGTAGTATTTCCTCCTGTTACCAAAACATTTGTAGTCTCTACATCAGCTGAATTTCCTCCAGCAAAAACATCAGTATTTGTACCACCATTTATATTAACTGTTGAATTTGTAACTTTTGCTTGGTTACCACCACCGTATACAGTACTTTGTGTACCTCCATTAATGTTTACAGTAGCATTACCATCTATTTGTCCGATATTTCCTCCACCGTAAATTGGTGCTGTGTGCGTTCCATTTAATATATTAAGATTTGTATTTCCTTGTGTTTTAGCAATATTTCCACCGCCATATACTTCTGTATTTAAATTAGCAGAAATATTTATGTTTGATGTCCCTATTAATTTAGCCATTTCTGCATACCCAGAAACACCTGCTCCTGCACCAAATACTTTTCCGTTTATTACTGGTGTTCCTGAAATATCTATATTAGAATTTCCTTCCATTTGTGCTATTTCTTGTTTATTTCTATAGTTGTAACCACAACCTGCTGCATATATATCTCCATTTATGGTTGGATTTCCAGATATAGTTATATTACTATCACCATATAAAGAACCACCATCTACTGCAGTAACATTAGCGTTTAAATATTCTGTATATCCATAGCCACCACCATAAATATTACCACCAACAGTTCCTCCTGTTAAGTTTATATTTACAGCTGTATCAAATTCTTCTCCATAAGATTTATATGTATCTGAAGAATTCACGCTATATCCTGTAACACCACCTGCTCCTGCACCATAAATATTACTTATAATTTCTCCACCAGAAATATTAATATCTATTGTTCCATAATAATAAGAATCACATGTATTATCTGTAGCATTAGGTCTACCTACAACATCCATATTTCTACCTAGGCATCCGCCATAAAGTTCATCAACACTTCCACCTGTTACATTTATTTTTGCTGTACCTAAAAATGTATTATTAGGATAATTCCAAGGATTTCCCCAGCTTCCTGATGGAATAGTTGCAGAATCTCCTATACTTCCTCCTATTAAACGACCAACTGAACCATTTTTTATATTTTGAACAACATTTGAATAATTATTTCCAGCTGCTGAACCACCTGTAAGTAAATTTACATCATAATCATAATTATCAGCTGTTGTACTATTTTGAATATCTATTGTAATTGTAATATTAAATGAATCCTCTTTAGAAGATCCCATAAAATCGTGTGAAATTGGTTGCCCTTGACCAGAAGATGTTCCTGGGCTTCCTCCACCAACAATTCTTCCATAAGTTCCACTTTTAATTATTACTTCAGCATTCTTTCTAGGTAAGGTACTATAATTATATTGGTTCCATCCACAAAATATATGAAATGCCGGTGCATTTCCTCCAAGTAAACCTTGATTTGTATTTGAAGTTGCATAATTTTGCATTGTAATACCTTCACCCATAGTTAGGCTATGTCCTTGTAAATAGAAATACATTTGGTCTCTTCCACCATAAAAAGTTAAGTTTTGGAAAGTTGTATCTTCTGTAATATATCTATAATTATATGTACCACTATAAAAATATAATGTTCCATTATAATCTACATTACTATATTTTCCAGTAAGAGTTGCTTTTTTAGCATAAGTATTAGCATTATTTGAGCCTTCTTTATAGTTATAGATACTATTACTATCATATGTTCCCATAATAACTATTATATTAGAACTTCTAGTACCATCATTATCTAATTTACTATATGCCGTACTTAAATTTTGTACTGGGGTATCTGGAGAAAAACCATCATTTCTATCATTACCATTAGCATGATTACAATAAACTACAGTTCTATCTCCATATAAATATTTTCCTTCAACTGTAAGAGCGGAAAACTCATTATTTGTTGCAATTAGCTTATACTCTGTTCCATATTCAAGATTATCTAAAGTTAAACTCGTTTCTCCTTCAATTAAATTTTCGTGTTCTCCTGTTATATCTAAACTATACCATTGATATGTATAATCATCTAAGTCTATATAAGGAAGGGCATCACCAGCAAGTTTTGATGTAAGAGTTTTATTAGAAGTATTTTCCGTAAATTCTAAATAAAGTGAATACCTTTCTATTACTACATCCATTACTGAATAATATGTTCCATCATATGCTACAACAGTATAAACAAAATCTTGGAACAAATCTTGTTCATGACTTACTTCTGTTTTATCTTGCAATTCTTCTACTATTTCGCCCTCAAAATACCATGTATATGTATATGGACCTGAAGAGTAATCATTTTTTACATCTACCCTATATTTTACAGGCGCACCAGATTCATCTAAGATCAACTCAAATCTAGGATTTAATTTAAATTCGCCGTCTTCGTATGTCCATTCCATATTGCCTTTATTGTTTGCTTCTGTGTTAAATGAATTTAATCTTGATGATTCATTATTAGTATATCTACCTTTGTTTACGCCTTGTACATATTCTGTTTCATCAGAATCTCTAGAATTTCTATTACTTGAATTACCATTTGTAACATTTGCAGTATAGCTTCTTCCTCCTGCTTGATAATTTGTGTAATAACTTTCCATTGTAAGGTTTCCAGAATCATTGCCATTCCAAATTGTATTATAATTATTTCTACTATTAAAATTAGCAGTATTTATAAGTCCAGCAAAAATAGGTCCAATAAATCCGTTAGAATCTATATTTCCATTAAATAAACAATTAGTTGGCCAAACAGGTTGTGACCTTATTGTTCCAATAATACCTGCTGTATGATATTGTCCATCACCATAAATAGTAGTATTCCAAAATCCTTGCTCGTATGTTTGTACGCTTAAATTTATATTTCCTTTTACATAGCAATTTGATATTTCATATCTATTGTTATTTCCTGGATCAGATGTATTATTAGATGTATTAGTAGCATAACCTGCAATTCCTCCAACTGCTAATTGAGAATAGTTTGTTCTTAATGTGACATTGCTTCCTCCCGAAATTGCAAGATCAGTCACAATACAGTTTTCTATTGTAGAATTATTGTACATAGTTCCAACAATACCACCTATATGCCATCCTTTTGCTGTAGTATTGTTAGCAGTTGTACCACTAGAATTCATTATAATATTAATAGCTCTTAACTCTAAATTTTTAATTGTTACTCTATTATTACTGTCTCCTAATGTTCCAAACAATCCATAATTTTCTATTGTATTAGTAGGAAGTGATGTTATCGATATTTGCATATTTGAGATATAATGTCCGGCACCATCAAAAATCCCTTTAAATGGTGTATTTGTATTTCCTATAGGTGTCCATGTATTGTCATTTAAATTAATATTTGAAGCTAATTGAAAATATTGATTTTCATATGTATTTCCAGAATTTACTTGATTTGCTAAATAACTAAGCTCTCCCGCATTTGTTATTAAATAAGGGTCTGCACTTGTTCCTGTTCCGAATTTAATTTCTGTTGCAACAGTTCCGTCCCATACATTTTCATAAATTCCATTTTCAGTAATTGCTCTTGTTAAAGCAAGATTTTTAATAGGTTCTACTTCTTGTATAATTATATATGTTCCTAATTTATCATTATCAAATCTTAATTTATTTTCCTTTAACTCAAAATCTGTTAAGTTTGTTAATTTTTTATTATTTATATTTATTACTTTGTATTTATTTGCTTCTATATTTTCTTCTTCTGTGCTCTCAAAAGTTATTTTTAGTTTTTCTTCTGACTTAAACTCTTCTTCTTCAGAAATAATTTGGAATTCATATGCAGATTTCCAATCAAAAGATGCATTTATAAACTCATCTATATCTTCATTTTCTTTTTTTAATTCTTCTTCATCTTTAGCAATGGCTTTAAGTTCAGCATTTAGTGGTAAATATCCTTCAATTGTTACATTATAATTATCTATTTGGGTAGTTAATGATTGATTATATAAATCATCTTTTATATCATAATCAATCTCAAAATTTATTTTTTTTTCTTTTAATTCATCCTCAGTTAAATAAATATTATCTCCTGGTAATTTTTCTACTACATTTTCTTCTTGTATCTCATTCGATTCATTTATTAACTTTGAAGTAATATAATATTTACTTATTTTTTTATTATTTACCTTATCAGGTAAAACAACACTATAACCACTTTCGTCTTTATCAGTAGCTTCGATATTTTCTGTTACTTCTTCTACTAAGTTTTTTGAATCTGAGAAGTTTGCACTAATAGTAATTACTTTTTCCGCACGAGAATTTTGAAAAGCTATTAATTCAAATATGATTAAAATTAATAGTAATATTAATATAAATACTTTTCCTTTTCTTAGTTTTTCCATTTAATATTCTCTCCAATATTATTTTATAGTTTCATATAAACTCATTATTTCAGAAATTTGACTAATGTTCATATTGGCTTTTTCTATATTTATATCAAGCTTTAATTTTGATAATATTTGATATAAATCATCTATGTTATCTTCTTGAACATCATCTTTTGTTATGTTGAATTTTAATAAAGAATATCTGTCTTTAATAATTAAAGATATGTCTTTTTCTTCTTTTATAAGTATATTATTTATAATTTGAATATTTGTTGATTTAACAAAATTATCAAAGCCTATAATAAGTTCATCAATTTCCTCTGGTGTAATTGTTGGTATATATATAATAGAAATATCTCTTACATATGTTTTAAATGAATTTGCAAATTTAAAAACATCATATATTGTTGTTGAATCATCTAAGTCTGTATAAATCTTGTTATATACTTTTGCTTTATCTAATTCCTTATATAGTTTTTGAATATTTTTAATCAAATCAGCATATTGAAGATTTTCATCATCATCTTTTTTCTTGAAAAAGAAAAATTTTCTACTTTTTTGTTCATTAAATTTATCTAATTTTCTTTCTTCTATTTGTATTTTTCTTAATGTATCTTCATATATTTTTTTATACTGTTCTTTTTGCAAATAATGTTTTTTAATGTCATCAAAAATAAATTTAAATCTTAGATAATTTTTAAACTCATAAATGTTATTATAAAATTTCAAAATATTTTCTTTTGTTTCTTTATCTTCTTTTACTAAATAAATATCTATAATTTTTGCATATTCTTTTTCTATTTTGTTTGGCATAAAATCATTTAAATTTACTTGTTTATTTATAAATTTATTAAGAATTGTATATTGGTCCACATCAATAGTGTTTTCTAATATTGATTTTAAATCCATATATTTTTCAAAGAATTTTTCTGATGTAAGATCAAATTTTCTTAACATTGCAGATTCTTCTTTTTCGAAATATTTTTCTAACTTATTTTCGTTTATTAGATAGATATATCTAATATTTAATTCCAGATGAGTTATTATTTCTGGACATTTCCAATATATTTCTTCAAATGCTTTTTTTAATTTTTTTGAATTCAAATTATCTTTCTCTTCAAAAAAAACTTTCATATATTCCCTAGCATATCTACTATAAGTAAAATCTGTAGGCGTTAATTTTACGCCAAATTTTTCAAAAGAATTAATACATTGTAAAATCTCTTTATTTACATTTTCTAGATTATCTTTATAAAATCTTTTTAATTTCCATATGTTTTCATCTAAATTCATTTTTTCATATGGTGTTTTAATAGGATTTAAAATAAACAAATTTTCATCCATCTGAACTAATGATTTTTTTAGTTGTTCAATCTCCGGATTTTCTTTTATTTGTCCTACTTTTTCAGAATATCTTTTATTTATTTCATTATAAATTTCTTCTTTTATTTTTGTATATTCTTCTTTTAATTCTTCTAAAGATTTTCTATATTTTTCTCTATTTCTTTTATTATTTTTTGGCATATTATCTAAAATTTCTTTACTTACTGATATCTTGTCTAAAAATTCCATATTAACTCCTAATTCTCCAAATTATTTTCTTCTATTTCTAAAAATTTAATAAAATCATTTACCTGTTTATAGGCATCTAACAGCTCTTCTGTAGAAATGTTTTTTAGCTCTTTCATAATATTACCTCTCCAATAATTTTTCTAAATGTATTATATCATACTAACAAAATATATCCATATTTTTTGAGAATTTATTATCATTTTCTGTAATTTTTTTCATAAAAAAACTCCCACTTTTTTACATTATTTTATAATGCAAAAATCAAACACAAACTTTCCTAGTAATGTTATTTTATGGTATATAAAAAATTGTTTTTTTATACCATAAAAAGCATTAGCTTAATTGCTAATGCTTTTATTTATATTATTTATTATTCAGTTGCTTTTGTTATTTGAACATTGAATGATATGTCTGTACCAGAAGCATTGTTTTCACAGTCAACATCTTGTCCTTCAACCCACATATAAATTCTAACTTTTGTTATTCCAGCTTTTAAATTTAATAATGATTGTTGAGCATCAAAATCTTTAACTGTAGAAATTGTTGGTGTCACAGTTTCAAATGAATCTGCAAAAGATGTCTTATTAGCTGTTTTTAAAGTTACTCCTTTTCCAATATCGAAGGCTGCTTTAATTCCATCATATGATAATTGAGTTCCACCAGTAGTCGTTGTATCCAAACCATATATTTCTTTTGCATTTAAAACACCTGCTGGAGTATGTACATCATAGTTTGGTTCCCAAATTATAGATGATGTACCCTTTTTTAAAGCTTGTATAGTAGTTGGTTCTGTTTCTATACTAGCATTACCTTCATCTATAAAAGCTACTCTTGCAGCATTTTGTAACCCTTTATCTGTTGCCCCTTGTTTATATGTAACATTTGATGCTGTAGTTAAATAAACTTGAGATGGTTGATCAACTCTTAAAAATATATCAAAAGCAATATACTTACCATCGGTACCTCTTGTATCTGTTAATTTATTTGAAACAAGTGTATAGTCAACACCATTATCATGTGCGTCAACTTCTCCAGAGTACATATCCATTACTCCTGATGCAACTACTCCTGCAGTTGAAACAGGTTCCATCTCTGTTGGCATTTGGTTTGTATTTGTAGCATATGTTGCAGTAGCACCTGTTATATCTTCTTTTTGTAATATAGTCTTCCAATTAATTGCATCTGCAGAAATTTGTAAACCATTAGATGTTTGAACATTTACATCTAAAGTACTAATTGTTACAGTTTGGTTTGCAGTAAACCATGCATATGTTGATACTATTAAAAATACTAATAAAAGTAATAGTAATAATAATGAGTATCTTGAATTGTTTTTTCTTTTGTTTCTCTTTGCCATAATTTATCCCTCTTTCTTTATTTTTCTATTGTACATTCGTTCACTATAAAATCATAATACAACAATTTTATTTTTTTGTCAACATTTGTAAGTTTTGTAACCAAAATGTAATATATATTTAAAAGTTCAAAAAACTTTACTATACTTGATTTAAAGACTCTTCTGGAGCCGTATGTTCTTCTGTAATTTCCATATGCATTTTCATTTCTCCACCTATTAATTCGTCTGTGCAATCAGGGTCGTCTCCTTCTAAAAATATTACTATAGTAAATTTATCAATTTCTCCTGGTTGCATATTTTCTCTTTGTTTTAATATTAATTCTTTATCATTGTAAAACTTTGTTGTAATTTCGTCACCAACTATTTCTGCTTCCCCTGTTGTTTCATTAGCTTTTGCATAAATAGTTTTTTCATCATTTCTAATTATCATTATTCTAATTGCTTTATCTACATTTTTTATAACATCATCTGATACAACTTTATACCAATAATTTATAGGGTCTACTCCCTGGTTCTCTAGATAAAAAGTATATGCTAAATAATTTTCACCATTGTGACTTCCTTCGGCTTCTGTTAAATTTTCAGGTAACCATTTTACGCAAATATTGTTCATATATTCTAGTTTTTCTGCTTTTAATATTTTCTTATTTTGTTTTTCACTTAATTTTTCATACATTACAAGTCCACTTTTTTCTTGTAATTGTGGATCTAAAGAAACCGTAAAATCTCCTAGTTCGAATACTACTCTTAAAATAAAATATAATATTATCAAAAATAATAATATTAGAAGAATAGTTATTTTAAGAATTTTTATTCTTTGTTCTCTTTTTTTTATTTTTTCAGAATTTAAGGTAATTTGCTCTTTGTTTTTTTTCTTCACGCCGATTCCGCCTTTCTTTTGTATTGCTTTATTTAATTATATATGGTATAAAGATTATAGGTGATTACATATGAAAAATTTTAAAAAATTATTAATTTTATTAGCGATAATATGTTTAGCTATTGCTATAATCTCATTTTTATCAATCTATGCTAAATATACTACATCTGCTAATAGCCAAACTGATGTACCGATAGCTAGATGGAATATCTTAGTAAATAATATTTCTATAAAAGATAATCCAGATATATCTCAAACATTACAGCCTATATTTCCTGGTAATGAAAATATAGCAAGTAATATAATTGCACCTACTGCAGAAGGATATTTTGATTTGTATTTTGATTACACAGATGTTGATGTATCTTTTATGTATACAATTTCATTATCACCTTCTGACGAAAGTTCAGTTAACGATATTGTTGCAACCGGTTATTCTGTAGATGATGGTGAGATACACGATTTTACAAACTTTAATGAAAATATCTCTGATACTATTTTGTTAGATAATCCAACTAGAACCAGAAAAATTAGAGTTTTTGTAAAATGGAATGATGATTCTGCTACTTCATCAATGGACAATTCTAAAGATACCGAGTCTGCTTTATCTGGAATACCAGCATTGTTTGATGTAAATGTTACATTTGATCAAGTAATTGGATAATTTTATATAACTCTTGAGACGGAATCATAGTTTCGTTCAAGAGTCTTTTTTTGTTGTATAGGAAATTTTCCTATACAACAAAAATAACATTGTTAATATTAAGCACCTTGTTTTGCTGTTAATTCAAACTTAAGTATTAAGCTTTTCGCTTGGGGGCTATTTGTTTGAAATTCATAAGATTTATTACCATAATATGTGTCTAGTTCATCATTTCCAGATTCAAATGGCCAAGTAACTTTTATAGTAAATTTTCCTTGTCCTGTGCCAGCTTCTATCTGGTCGGTAGAAGATTCTATTGTAATCTTAAAAGGATAACTATTTAACATATTTTGAAGATCATCAGAAGTATATTGATCTCCTACTTCAAATTTTTCTCCAAAAATTTCTATAGACATTATTTTATATAATAAGTCTGCACTTATTTCTCCCCTATTATGAACTTCGATTTCTTGTACATAATCTTCCATACCTGGATATATTTTATCAACTTCTAGTACAACATCATTTGTTATTTCTTCTTCTCCAGCTTGAAATGTAATATCCCAAGCTGCAACATGTACATCTAATTCTAAAGATGCTTTAGTTATATATATAAACCATGCATATGCATTAAATGATAATAATACAATTAAGATAATTATTGTTTTTGTGTTTATGTATTTAAGAATGCTTTTGGTTTTTTTTTTATTTTTTTCTTCTTTGCTATCTTCTACTTTTTCTTCTTCATTTTTATCTTCTTCTTCTAATTCCTCATCTTCTTCATTATCTTTATCGCTCTCGTCGTCTTCTTTTTTCTCATCTTCATCTTTCCCCTTAGCTTCAGCCAATTCTTTTTTTCCTTCTTTATAGTTCATAAAATTATCAACAATAATTTTGCAAATAATAATTGCTATAGGTACGAAAATCAAGAAATAAAATGCATATATATTATTTATAATTTTACTTACAAAACTTAGAATTATTGTTTTATATATAATTTTTCCATACACTTGTTCTTCAGAAATTTCCGGGTCTGCAAGTTCATTTGCAACACCTTGAGTTACAAAATAATATTTCCCATTCTCTTCTCTTTTTGAGATTACTCTATGTGTTACAACCTTGCCATTAAACTCGTTCTTTTCGCCTTTATATACTATATCGTCGCCAACTTGTATTTCTTCTGGAGAAATTTCTTTAGAAACTAAGATATCTCCAACATTGTATACTGGAATCATACTTCCTGTTGCAACATTAAATATTCTAAAGCCTCCAATAGTAGCATCATTTCCAGAAAATCTTTGTATAACTACAACCAGCAGTACCAGCAAAACAATTATATATAATAATACATAAATTGTTTTTCCTATCCCCCTTAATATTTTATTATCTAGGATATTCTTCATCTTTTGTTCCCCCTATATCAATTGTTTCATATAGTCATCAATATATTTTTTGAATACAGCTTGTACTTCCTGTAGACTAACTGCCTTTTTGTATTTTATTTTTTCAAATTTATCTCCAATTAATTCTTTTATTTGATCTATTGATAAATCTGCATTTAGATTAATTAGCTTGTCTAACAAATATTCTATCATCTCATCTTTAGACATTTCTTGAGCATCATTTTCTCTATTTTTCTTTTTTAATTCACAAGTAGCTAAATAATCTATAAAAAATGTTTCATCAACAATTCGTTTTATTTTTCCTTTTTCTATGTATTCTTTCTTTTCTTTTTCTATTTTCGTTTTATTGTCTATATTATCTTGGATATAGTCCCATAGCTTCATTGCATATTGAAAATTAACATTTTTTAATATTAAGTTAGTCTTTTTTATTGGTGGCCTAATTAATCTTATATTTAATTTATCAATTTCTTTATATACATCAATAAATGTTAATTCATTTATTTTTTTGTCTATTGCATCAATTCTAGAAATTATTTCTTTCTTTTGTTTTCTTCTTTCATCTTCTGTTATATTTAATTTAGTAGATAATGCTAGATTTATTGCTACATCTTCATTGTGCAATCTTGCTGTTCCTACATATGTTATATATTTTTCGTCTTTTACATCTTTTTTCAAGTTTTCTTCTACTATTTTTCTTTTTTTATCAGAAAACATTTTCATATTTTGAATTAATGTATATATTAAACGATTTTCGTAAGTATCATATGATTCTTCCTTAAGTATATTAAGAATTTTAGAAGGTTTTACATTATCTTCTTTTTTATCTACTTCTTGTATTAAATTAGTATGTTTAGAAAGATGTTTAATACTATCTACTGTTATTTTTCTTGCTAATTCTATTTTAACAATTTCTTCTTCATTTACTATAAATCTATTTGGATTTCTTAATATATTATCAATGTAAGGGATAGTTGATTCCATCATCTCTATCCACTCTACATCATTCATATAATTTTCATAATCTATATTTATTTTAGCATTAGAATCTAATTTTGACATAAAACGTTCTAATTCGTTTTTATCACTATTTTCATATAATTCATTTAGTTCCAATTTTTTCATTTAACTACCTCTTAAGTTAATTTTTTTAGCCTTAGTAAAAATTCTGTACATTCTTTCATTCTATTTTTTCCAAAAGTCTTATCTAAGAAATTTATGTATGGATCTATTTCGTCTTTTATATATGCTATATTTAATTGTTCAAATTTTCTAAGTATTTTTTTAGCTATGAAATAGTCAACACCTGCAATTTCCTCTCCACCACATGCCACATATACTGGTACAAATTTTTTCATATGTGAAACAATACGGTTACCAAAAGCAATTCTAAAGTGTTCAATTACATAATCATCCATCTTTTCTATTTTTTCTAATGTATCATTAGATATTGGGTGTTCAACCATTGCTGTCTCAAAAATTTCTTCTAAGTATGAATAATTAACATCCATAGGATCTGTATCTATTGGTGTAAATACTTTACCTTTATCATTAATATCTATTGGCATAGCTCTATCATAAACTTTATCTGTAACCATAAATGTTGAATCATCATTGTTTATTGTTCCTATATACCACATATTTGATGGAACTTTTATTTTTCCACCAATAATATGTTTTGGATCTGTTTTCCAACTATTTGGTACTAATTCTATTATCCATTCATCTTTGTTTGGCATTTCTAATATAGAAAGCATTTCTGCAAAATAATATTCAACACGAGAAATATTCATTTCGTCTAGTATTACAGTATATACATCATCTGTATATCCTGCAATATACATTTCTTTTAATACTTCTGTTTCGTTAAATTTCTTAGTAAATTCATTAAAATATCCAAATAATTCTGTTCTATCTCTCCAAGATGGTTGAACAGAAGCAACACAAGAATCATGTTTCATAAATTTTCCCCAAGCATATGCTAATGATGTTTTACCAGTACCAGAAATACCTTGTAAAATAACAAGTCTTGTAGAAGCAAGTGCTGATACAAATAATCTCATCATATCTATTGTGTAATACAATCCTAATCTTGAAGCTGCAAAATTTCTAAAGTTCTCACATAATTCTTCTAAAGTAAATGAGTTACCATAATTTCTAATTCTATAGTTTTTATATTGTTCATCAATAACTGTTAATTTAGCAAATCTTGATTCTTTTTCTGGATTTATAGGTTCTTCTTGGTCAATATTTTCTATTGGTGATTCATCTGGTTTTAAACCTAATTGAGAAACTTTCATTGCCAATATATCTTCTTTTTCTTTTACCAATGTTGCAACTTGATTATTTAAATTCGCAACTTCATCAAGTAATTCTTCTTTTTCTATTGCAGATTTTCTAAATTTAAAATATTTTCTAAATAATAAATAAATTAATAATATTATTGCTCCAACAAATATTATTAGTAAAGCTATTGATATTCCTACTAACAACCACTCTGGCATAGAAAGGTCTGCCTTATATGAATTTAAAATATTTTGATATTCCTTAAAGTTAAAAGCTTTAGCTATTCCGCTTCCTATTCCTTTAAATATATCTACTATTCCCGAAAAGAATTGGTTTAAAAACTCGTATAAAAATCTTGTAAATGTTTCCATGTCCTACCTCTTATTTTTCTATTAAATTTTTTATCATCTTTTTGTTTTTCATTATTTCAGAATAATTGTCTAAATTAATATCTACTATTACAAATTCAAACATGTTTAATCTTTCTATATTAGTAAAATTAACTTTAAATGTTTCATCTAAATATAAAGAAAATTTATACCCTAGTTTCATGAATTTAGATATTTCGCTTTTGTATTTAGAAAAGTTTTTATAAGTAATGCTAAAACTTACTTTTTCCTGAATAGCAGGAGAATTTAAGATATTTAATATTCCTTTTATTTTTTTAGTTTTCTCTAATAAGGTTTCTGCAAGTTCTACAATATATTTCTTTTTAAAGTTATGTTCTATTATGTCATTTAAGATATCACTAGAAAGAATTGAATATTCTACTTGTAGCTTATCTTCGTTTGTTACACCATTACTAAATGCAGTATCAAGAAAATCTTTACTATATATTTTTGAAAATTTAATATTATATCCTAAATTCAAAGTGTAAATATTTTCAGCTATTTTTTTATACTTCACGTTAAAGATTTTGCTTTTGTACTTTTCTTTCAGCTCATTTTTTGCGTTTTCATAATACACATTTTTTTCTATAAACTTATTTCTAAAATTATTATCTTTATTGCTCTTCTCATATATTTCTTGCAACTTCTTTAGTGAAGTTTCTTCACTTTGAACAGCACTAACATTATCAAAAGTTAATAAATTTTTAAAAATATCACATTGTAGAATTAATATTTCTTCTTTGTATATTCCTTTGCTATAAAGCTCTTCTTTTATATTTTCAATTACATTTATCATTTTAACTCTAAATGTTCTTGCATTAGCATCTTCTACAAAATTATAATATCTTGCTTCTATATAATTTTCTAAATAATTATTAAAAATTTCTGTATTAAAATTTTTTCCTAATATTAATTTAGAATAATATTTAAATTCTTCTTTAACTATATTTACATATCTATCTACTATATTTGTAATCATTTTTTTCTCCCCATTAATAAGTAGTTACCTTTATTATAGGTGTACCTTCTCCTTTGTAACTGTAATTTTTTGTAACATCAGTTTTATAAAATCTTATCTTAACACTTGTTATAGCATCTATTTTTAAAGAAAACTTATTTATATATGTATAATTATCAATTCTAGTAGTTTCTACATCTGTCCCTGTTTTATAAACTCCGTCTGTTACATCTATCAATACATCATTAGGATCAAATTCAACATTTACCCTTGCAGAATAACATTTGCTTTTATTTTCAGGTGATAATTTTTGATAAGTATCAGATGTTATTCTATCTCCAACAGAGTAATTATCAAAGGCTTGTTCAACTGTATAATATGATAATGTGTTGGTTATTTTTAATTCTAAGTATTGTCTATTTTCTACATCTTCTATTTCATAAGACAAATTCTCTTTTCCTACTACTAATGTAAACTTACCTGTTAATGTTTTTTTGTATGGTCCTTTTGATGTAGCTGTTATTTCTACCCATACAGTATCGCCTGTATCAAGTCTTGCGTTAGGTGTAATTAATATATTAAAATAATCTGTATTTGTGTCTGCCAAAATTGTTCCACTTGTTTTACTAATATCACAAATAATATTATCTGAATAAGAATAAGTAATATCATAGTCTATATCATATGGAGTCACTTTTAAGTTGTTGCTTCTACTATTCATATTTATAGTTATTTCATAATTGTCTACTCCTGACCAATTTTCTACTTGATATTCTGCACCTTCTGCTTTCAGTTTATCACTATAAAAATAAAACTCCTTTGAACGAAAGAAAAAGTCTTGAATACTACTAGTAGCATATTTTCCAAATACTGTTATAACACAAGCTATTATTATAAATATAATTAATAATATTATTATTCTTTTGTTTTTCTTTGTCCTTTCAAAAAAACTTTTTCTAGACATTTATTTCTCCCATTTATTGAATTGTTGTTTGCGTTGAATCTACTGATATTTCTACTAGCTCAATTATATCTTGATAATCGATAGAACTATAATTTTCAGAAAAATCAACAACTAAAGTATATAAATTTATACCTTGTTCACTATGTTTAAAATACCTTGGGCCTATAGCTATTGTTCTAAAGTATGTTCCATCAGTATCCTTTTCTACATTTGTAGTTATATCTGCAATATTGTTTTCATTTTCTAATAGACTAATTGCTAACGGCAAATTAGTTGTAGTACGTATTTTTAAATCGTATTCTATATCTGTTTCTGCTATATTCCCATCTTTTTCATTTGATATAGAAAAAGTATAAGTATGTGGATTTGAGCTTGGCAATAATGAATCTAAATTTAATGTCATATCTTGATAATCTTCATTTAAAACGTAAAAAGCCGTATCCACATTTGCTTCTGAATTAGCAGTTGTTTCATAACTAGCCATTACTAAAGTAATAATTCTAATTACTATTAAAATACAAATGATTAAGACTATTACTTTTTTTAATAAAATTGTGCTCTTTTTTGCCATATTTACTCCACTTCTTTACTCTTTTTATCTTTTAAAAAGCAAACTACACATAAAAATATAATCATTAAAAAGATTGGTATTATAACTTGTGGTGCAAATATTACCTTTTTCCAAAGTGAGAAATTAGGAATAATATTTACTACTTCTCCTATTAAATTTGCCCTGTCCATTGGTTCATCTTCTGTGTTGTTTGCATCACCTTTTGCAATTAGTTTATCATCTTGAATTTCTAACAACCTATGTGTTATAAATGAATTATTTTCTTTACAAACAATAATATCATTTTCTTCTATATCGTTTGTTATTTTTACTATAATAACATCGCCAACATGTATAGTAGGTTCCATACTTCCTGTTGCTACTTCAAAAAAAGTATATCCAAAAATGTTGGCATATGGTTTATTTAAAACTTTTATTTGCACAAAGTAATATATTGCTAAGATTATAACAATAATTACAAGTACAATTAATATATTTAAAATATATCCTATTATTTTAGATGCCTTTTTCAAAATATTCTCCTATTAGTTATATTCTTCAATCGTTTCGCCTAAGTATTGGCTAACTTTTAATTCAACAGGTATTTTTATTTGGTTATTTGGTACTTCTCCGACATTCATGTCTTGATTCTCATCATCTTCCCAAATTATATTCATTTGTATATTATTGTTCATACCATTTTGAATATCTTTAAGTTGAATTACTCCTGTATAAGCATTTTCTCCTGTACGGATTAGAGTATTTGAATGTAATGTTTCATTAACACTTTCTATTTTTATATTTGTTTCATCTAGATATTCCGTATTTATTTTTAATTCGTATTTTACAGATACATCTGTTTCAGTTGGATCTATTAGTATATTAAAATTCCCCTTTGATCCTGGTGCTAGTTTTCCATCTTCTACACCTTCTGATTTATCAACATTTATCTTATCTATTGTAAAGTTTTTGACTGTTTGTGAAGATATGTCAGTATTATTTACTATAATTTTCCAAGTAGCATTTTCCATTTCCATATTCCCAGAAAATTCACTTCTAAAAGTTGCATATGTAGTTATAATTGCATAAATGATAATTGCAACTAAAACTATAAACAAAAGCACTATTAATGCAATCTTTTTATTTTTCTTCATTTGAATCATCCTCTAATTTAGGTTCTTGTTTCTTTTTTGTTGTAGCTTTTTTAGTAGTCTTTTTAGGTTCTTCCTTAACTTCTTCAGCTACTTCTTCTGGTTCTTCGGACTCTTCTATTTCTTCTTTTTTGTCATTTTCCTTAGTTTGTTCTATCTTTTTATTATTATTCTTAACTGGTTCTTTTACCTTATCTTTTTTGTTTTTGCTATCATCAGTTTCTTCGTCTTCTGATTCTTCATCATCGTCCTTTTTTCCTTCTCTTATTTCAGTAAATACAACTGTAATTTCATATATAAATGCCAATAATGAAGGAAATACAATTAAAATTAAAAATCCCCATTTAGATTCTAAAACACCTAGTACTGTACCAACATTTGATATTTTTGTTACATCTTCTGCATTACCTAAAACATATTCGCTAGATATTGCAACATCTCCTTCTACAGTATATGTATATTCTAAATTACTTACTTTTTCTATTTTTTGTACTTGTGCTAGAGTCACTTCAACAACATCTGCAGAAGTATTATAGAAGAATATAGTATCTCCTTCTCTTATTCTTTTACCTTTATCTACAAGTACCAAATCTCCCTCATTAAAGTTTGGTTCTAGATCCTGATTATCTACTATTACTAAAGAAGTATCTCCAAATTCTGAAACTTTAAACTCATTAAAAGATAGCAGACATATTGTTACAAATACTGCTATTATTGCATAAATTATAAAAATTATGTTACCTATTGTTTTTTTCATTTTTCCCTCCTATTTGTATAACATATATTATGTTAATTTTTCTTTTGTTTTCTGGATTTAATATACCATATCAAATTTTCTTTTTCAACTTTTTTATATATTTTTATTGATTTAAATTCTATAAATGTTATAATATATTAAAATACGTATGGAGGAACACAAATGATTAAATTTTCTACTAAAGATGATTTGCTTGAAAAGGTAAAATTAGAGCAAAAATCAATAGAACTTCATATTAGTAGTCAAATAAATTTAAGTAATGATTTAGTAACTTCTACAAACAATATGACAGAAGATATTTTTAATGATTTTACTAAATACATGATTAATATAAAAAACAATATTGAATTATTTTATTCTTTAAAGGATAAATTACATTCTTTAGAAAACGAGAAAGAAGAAAAAAAATTAGAAGACATTGTTTCAGATTATAATAATACTTATACTTTATCTATTAATAAAATCTTTTCTTCTAACTTGGAAATAAAGAATTTTATCAAAAAATTAATTGCTACTAATAAAAGTAATGGCATAGTATTAAATAATGTTAGAACAGTTAATACTACAAATTCATATTTAGAAAAAACCTTAATTATATCTGAAATTTCTAAAGTAGTAATTTTACCATATACATTACATGAACTAAATGAAAAATTAGAAAACTCTTCAGATTATAAAAATATAGATGAAATAATTAATAAAGAATATACATTACCATTAGTTTATTATAAACATTCTGCTATTTCTAGATTTAAAGAAGCTATGGATTTAGCACTACATAAAGAAAAGCTATCTTATTTAAAAGCTCTTTCTTTAGCACTAGAGATGCTAACAAATTATAATTTGCATCCAGCAATTATAACTGCTTGTAAAAATATGGATGAATTAGATGTTTACTTATCTTGTTTAGAAGATAACCAATTAGATGATTTTCAACTATTTGATATTAAATATGAAATGTTACCTAAAGTGGTAAAACAAAATAAAGAAGAATTTGCACAAGTATAAATACGAAAAGAAGCAATCCTTAATTTGATTGCTTCTTTTTTTACTCTAATAAAATATTATTCGTTTTTTGGTTCTTCACATATTTCTTCTGGCATATTTTCATAAAGAGGAATAATAAAATTAAATTCTGAATCTAGTGTGTCTGATTCCTCATATTGGTTTTGCAACATAACTGCTTCTGAACCTGGAGCTATTAAATTTTGCATATATTGATTTGTATATAGTTTGTCTTTTTTTATAATATCAAATTTTTGCAAATATAATGTATTCTGTCCTTTGTTTATGTATTTTGTATTTAGGAAATCTATACCCCCTAAGATTGCTTTTTCTAATGTATCCCATCCTTGTGAATATGCATATTCTGCCGCGTTTTCTAAAATTGTAGATGTTGAATTTCCACTTGCTGCAATATTAAATGGATTGTATACTACTGTACCATTATATTCATATCCTCTAGATAATCTTGTTCCATCTTTTCCTTGTTCTTGAATTAATCTTGATACAATAAAATATGCATCTATATTAGAGTTTTTACCAGCCTCCAATAATGCTTTAGCAACGCTTTCTCCTTCTAGGAAGCTTCCATCTGTTCTACTCATTATTCCTTCTATAGTTTGAGCTTCTTCGTTGTAATTTAGTTCTTTAAATTGAAATATTCTTTCTTCATTTAAAATATTTCTTGGATCCATTCTATATTCTATTGCTTTAGTTGAAGCACATACCCAATCCCCTGTATCATAAGTTTTATCTTTATCTTTTTCACATTGCCATTCTCCAGAATAATTAGAAGAATATGGTACCAAGTTTAATGGTGATGTTCTAGTATCTGAATGACCCTCATGTCTTATTACACTATTCCAATCAAGTTTTGTATATAATAAAGTAAATGTCCAATTTGGATGTTCACTTGCTAAATTATCTATTAACTCTTTATATTTTGGATATCTATTTTCATCTAGGTTACTACCATTATATACAATCAATTTTTGTTTATTTAAATTAGTTACTATTATTGGAGTTGCTATTATTATTACCAATAATATTATTGCTATTAATATTTTTGTTTCTTTTGGTATCTCTTTTATTCTTCTTATTAATTTATTTATATTCATTCCATTCTTCCTTCCTTTGTATAATGTATATATAATATCAATTATTATATAAATATTCAAGGAAAGATTTAATATACAGGTATTTTTAGTTTCATTCCCTGTTTTAATTCTGAGCTTTTTAGATTATTAATATATTTTATATCATATACAACTGTTCTTACATCATCATTTTTATAGTATTCGTTATTATTTACTTCTTGCTCTGCAATTGACCATAATGTATCTCCTGCTACTACATATTCTGTTTTATAGCTAATATCGTCATTAGAATAAGAGTTTTTTGCAAGTATTGCTATTATTAGTATTACAAAAAATATTATAACTTTCTTTTTCATTTTTCGCCCTCCTTATAGAATGTTTGTTCGGTATGTTGTTATTATATAAGAACATTTGTTTTTATGCAATAGTTTTATAAAATTTTTTTACTGCAAAAAAGAAAGCATCAATAAAATGCTTTCTTTTCTATCGCGTTACTGTGTTTCCTCTTCTCTTGCTGGAGAATCATCAACCTCTTCTGCATCTGTATTAGTATTACTATCACTACTATCTCCATTACTATTAGAATTAGAATCCGTGTTTGTGTTAGAATTAGAGTTTGTATTAGTATTACTATTTGTATTTTGACCTGTATTGGTATTTGTATTCGTATTGGTATTAGTGTTCGTATTTTCATTTTCACTTGCTGTATTTTCCTCTTCTACATCATCACTAGGTCTAGTAGTAATTACATTTGTATTTATTTGTGGTTCTTCTGCATCTATATCTTCTGTTATATTTTTTACTATATCTGAACCTGTATCTTGTTCTTCTTTAGTATCTTTCACCTCTGAACCACTGTGCTTATCACATAGTTCTGGAACTGTAAACATTAAAAAGTATTCTGTATATGTGTTTTTACAACCTGATCTTGCTTTCATACCAGTTTCTGCACACACTGTTACTTCCTGAACAGAAAAAGGTTTATCAAAAGTCTTTGTCTTTAAACCAGCATGTATCCTTGCCATTACATTAGCCCAAATCAAACCAGCTGGGTTTCTCTTATTAAATTCAACTGTTTCGTTTTGGTCATATCCATACCATGTAACAGCTGTATAATATGGAGTAAATCCACATAACCATCTATCATAATTTGAATCTGTTGTTCCAGTTTTAGCTGCAACATCCATTCCATCTATATTACAATAAGTTGCTGTACCATTTGCACCTTTTACTGGTTGTGTTAAAAGTTCTTGAACTATATATGCAGTTTCTTTTGAAACTACTCTTCTTTTTTCTTGCTTTGGTGTCATTATTATATCATTAAAATGATTTTTTATTTCTTTATAAAATACTGGTTCTATATATTCACCGTCATTCGCTATAGTTGCATATGCTCCTGCCATTTCAAGAGGACTAATTCCTTTCTGCAGACCGCCTAATGCTAAAGTTAAATTGTTATCCTCTTCTGTTAAGGTTGTTATTCCCATTTTTTCTAAATAATTCATTGCAACTTTTGGTTTTAGTTCTTGCATAATTTCTACAAATGGAATATTTTGTGAAGATTCTATAGCTCTTCTTACTGTTATTTCCCCCAGTTCTTTATTATAATCATATGGATGATATCCTCCTGGGAAGTCTTTAGATGTATCATCATAAATAGATGAAGCTGTTATTATTTTTTTATTAATTGCAGGTGCCACAACAGAAAGTGGTTTTATAGCAGATCCTGTTTGTCTTATACTTTGTGTCGCTCTATTTAAAGAACGAGCCTTATCCTTTTCTCCTAGTCCACCTACACAACCAAGAATATATCCAGTTTCATGATCTATAATTACCATAGCTGCTTGAGATGGATCTCCACCTTGTTTAGATTTCTTACTATATTTACTTTTTTCCATTTCTGTTTCTATTTGATTTTGTATTTTCTCGTTTTGTGTACTTACAATTTCTAGTCCTGCCATATTAATATAATTAGTTGCAAAGTCTGAAGATATATTATACTTATCTTTAATGTCGCTTGTTACTTGGTTAATAAGTGCATCTGTATGATATGAATAAACACCATCTGCAGATTTTATTTTGCCCTTTTTAAATTTTAATCCAGCATCTACATTGCTAACTGCTTCATTATAACTTTGTTCATCTATATATTCTAGCTCTAGCATTTTAGAAAGAACTGTTTTAGTTCTAGTTTTTATCTTTTCTGAATTATCTTTTTCTCCAAATGGATTATATGAATTAGGAGAATTATTTATACCTGCTAAAAAAGCACATTCTTCTAATGTTAGGTCTTCACAGTCTTTATTAAAATAATACTTACTACCTGCTCCAACACCATATACGCCATTTCCTACATAAATAATATTTAAATATGTTTCTAATATTTCATCTTTATTAGAGATGCATTCCAAATTCCAAGCTTTCCACCATTCTTTTATCTTTCTTGTAATACTATCTGTATTATCTCCTGTCATATTCTTAACTAATTGCTGTGTTATTGTACTTCCTCCATATGAAGAAGAACCAAAATGGAAAATATAGTTTAAAATTGCTGAACCAGTTCTTTTTATATCTACTCCACTATGTTTATAAAATCTTTCATCTTCTATTGCAACATATGCATTTTTTAAATTTTCTGGCATTTCGGAAGATTTTACTTTAATTTGTTTTCTTTCACTACCAAGTGTTGCAAGTTCGTTACCTTTCTCATCTACAACTATCGAATTTTCATTAACAAGCATATCTTTTGCAATCTTTCTCCAATTATGTGCAGATACTGCTAAACTAATTCCAGATATTA
Organism: uncultured Clostridia bacterium; assembly: GCA_944390295.1. GTDB lineage: Bacteria > Bacillota > Clostridia > TANB77 > CAG-508 > Merdicola. The sequence goes on from CALXPV010000008.1 coordinate 27,826, forward strand.
TAATTAAAATTAGTATTATAAAAAATATAAATACTTTTAGTCTTTTATTTAATGGTTTCTTTTGTTTTTTATTTTTCCTAAGTTTTGGATTTTTTTCTTCTTGCTCTCTTACTTTTTCTTTTCTAAAAGCTTTTGGAACAAAATCCTCTTCTTCTTGATTCTTTATCCTTTTACCTCTCATATATTCTCTCTTTCTTTTTATCATATAAACACTTATGTTTTATAATTCTTTAGAAAAATACACAATATTATTAGTTTTCTTAAAACCTGCATAATTATAAAAATCTATTTTTTGTGTGTCTTCTGCCAAACATGTTACAGCAAAAGTTTTACATCCTTTATCTTTAGCCCAATTCTCACACTTATTTAATAACCTTTTATCTATACCTTTATTTCTATATGTAGGTTTTAAATTAAGTTCACTTAATGTAGCAACTGGCTCTAAAGATTCTTCTTCTTTTATTCCACATATTGCATATCCTACAGGAATTTCATTTTCATAATCTATAAATACTGCTTCATTATAGCTAGTTAAACTTTTACGCATTTCTTTCATTTGTTCTTCAGAATTTTCTTTACCAGCTAAAGAAATTAATAATTCACAATCACTTATTTTAGCTTCTCTAATCATATGTATTCCTCCTTTTACAATTGTACTATACCAAAAAAATATGTTTTTTACAATAGAATAATTTTAATTAAGATTTATTTAATATTGTATCTTCACAATTGCATGAATATATAAAACTTCGACATTAAAATAGCAGGTCCTAAGACCTGCTAGCATAGCGGACATAACATAAAAAATCCAATAAAGATATATTCGTACCGCTTATTAATTGTTGCCAACCGTGGATCTACAATTTTTGTTCCATCTAAATCCTTGTCTGTCGGCTTTTCACCTCTGAACTTATGAGACCATCGTCCATTGGAATCTTCGCGCATGAAATGATAATCATACTTTTCTTTCCTGGATGTCTCTACAGAAAAAACTGCAATCTTCCATTCCCAATCTGATGGTTCTTGTTCAAAATTCGTTTCGTATACATATACGTTTTCTTTTTCCATATCTGATACCAATCTTTCAATCAGTTCTTCTTTGGAAAAGTGTGCCTTGTTCTTATATCCAGAAATATATCCGATATAGTCCATAGGTCTTTTTAAATTTGTAGCATATGCGTAACAGTCATTGTTCCGCCATACATACTCTTCTGGGTTAAAACCATTAGGTTTTCTTATTCTCCCCATAAAAGTACCTCCTTAGTCGATTATGCATATAATGATACATTATTTTTTGTTTTATGTCAATCAGTATGCACTTAATCTACCTTTTTAATTATACCTCCTCCTATAACAACATCATCTATATAAAACACAGCAGATTGACCAGGGGTTAATGCTTTTACAGGCTCTATAAAATTAACCTTTATCATATTACTATCTATTGTTTGTAGTATTGCTTCAGACTCTTGATTAGAATATCTTGTTTTTACTTTTACATGAAGGTTTTCTATCCCTAAATTATCTATTAAAATATTTACATTTTCTACAACAGTAAAATCTTTATACACCTCTTCTTTTGTTCCTACAATTACCTCATTTTTTCTTACATTAAAGCCTAATACAAAAAGAGGTTCTTTATATGCTATTCCAAGTCCTTTTCTTTGCCCTATTGTATAATTGTATAATCCAGAATGTTTTCCAAGTATAGTTCCATTTTGTAATACAATATTTCCAGTCTTTGGTTTAATATTTGAATTTTCCTCTAAGAATTTTTTATAATTTCCATCTGGTATAAAACATATATCTTCACTATCAGGTTTATTTGCAACAACATTTAAATTGTTTTCTTTAGCAATTTTTCTGATTTCATCTTTTGTTTTAAATTTACCTAAAGGAAATATTACATTTTCTAACATATCACTTGGTAATGTATATAATACATAAGATTGGTCTTTACCTATTGCATCTCCCTTTTTTAAAACACATTGATTATATTTATCACTATATTCTATATTTGCATAATGCCCCGTTGCTAAGTAATCACATCCAAGTTCTTTTGCTTTTTCAAACATTACTCCAAATTTTAATTTTCTATTACATTCTATACATGGATTTGGTGTTTTGGCATTAGCATAACAATCTATAAAATTATCTATTACATGTTTTTTAAACTCATTTTTCATATCAACAAAATGATGTTCTATTCCAAGTTCTTGGCAAACTTTTTTAGCATCTGCATCATCAGTTTCTTTTGACAAAGCCATAGTTATTCCTATAACTTCATATCCTTGTTTTTGTAATAAGATAGCAGATACACTACTATCTACTCCTCCACTCATCCCTAATAAAACTTTTTTCATAATACCTCCTCGTATAATTCCACAACATTTTACCACATATTACTAAGTTTCTCAATATTAGCCATAAAAGTATTGTGATATATATCGTTTTGTAGTATAATAATTATGTTAAGTAATGGAGGAAAATTATGAGTAATAATGAAACAATTGATTATACTATTAGAATACCAGATTTTAAATCTAGCATAAAAAGGTCTGAGCGATTTGCTGATGGCCTTTCTTCATATGATTATAGAAATATAAACTCTTTTATAAGAAGAATTTATAATTTTATTCAACAAAAGAAAGAAGAAAACCCTGATATGACAAGAAGTGATTTATTTAAATTATTATATGATTATAATGATAGATTAAGTGATGCTGCATTTACAAATTCTTCTGTCCTAAATCATGTATCAGCATATAATTCTTGTATTTATTTAAATCAACATCCAAAAAAATTTAAAGAAATAAGTGATTATATTGACAAAGAACATATTACTTCCAAAACGGACTATTTCGTTCGTGGAGAAAGTTTTGATGAAAACCTAGTTAAATTTGTATTATTTATGAAGCGACATGTACCTGAGGCTTTGGAAATATATAATTCTCGATTGCCAGATTTTTTCTTACAAATAATAAATGCAGACAATTTATCTATTCCAGAAAAAGAAGAATTATCAAAAAGATATGCCTCTCGCTTTCCTGTGCACCAAAGAACCGCAATTATGAATACAGTAAAACTTAATTTATATGGTATTCCACAATATTTAAAAACTTATCCAGCTCATATAGAAAGTGAACTTCGTGAATGTCTGATAGAATCTACAATAGAAATAGTTGATTTGTTAGATGAAATGCAATGCTTTGATGATTGGATTGAATCTGAAAACAAACAATTCACACAATTAGGAATTCCAGAAATAAAAATCACTCCAGAATTATTGCGTACTCAGTTATCTGAGCCAGTTCTTAATAGCTTGGGTTTAAAAGATTTAATAGGTATAAACACAATGTATGTAAATAGACTTTTTCATGTTATAGAAAGTCATTCAAGAGCTAACTTTGCTATAGAAGAATTTAACTTAGAACCTCTTTTAACAGATTCTGATAGTGCTCCTGTCGTTGATGAAAATAGTTTAAAAGCAATGATGATAAAAATGAACTTTTTCTATTTGCCTAGTGAAATTTATTATACCCAAAATGAAGAAATAATCGCAGATTTAGATAAAGAAGGAAAATTAGACGTAGACCCTGATGCTAATAGTTATACTTACTCTACTAAACCTTTAGAGGAAGAACTTAGAAAGACACATTCTAAAGAATATACTTCATATTTTTCTGGCTTATTATCTGCATCCAAAAATGATGTGGTAGAAGATTTTTCTAGATATACTCCTTTAGCAAATACAATTCATCTTTTAAAGGATACTAAAACAAAAAATAGTTTAGCTTTCATTAGTCTACTTCTTTTGGAAAATGATCCAAAAAGCAATTATGGAATAGTCCTAGATGAGGTATCAGAAGATGGAACATGTGGAGATACAAAACATTTCGTAGATTTTATGGCAGATATTAACTCTATTTCCCCTGTGAATATTCATCTACGTTCAGACTCTTTAAGAGATTTCTTGTCAGAATATTTAGATACTACTATTATGCCAATATATGCAGGTGCAGATGATTGGAAATTACCTAATGGCTACACAATGAAATCACATATAATGATGCCTTGGTCTAAAAACATGACTAAATCGATAAAAAAACTATCTAAATCACCAAATATTACTAAACAAGATGCTGTAGATCATCTTAGATCTTTAGGAGATGAAAAAGCAGTACCACCTGGTTTAAAAAAATCTCTCAAAAATAAGCAAATTTATAAAACATATTTTAATTTTGACTCAAAAAGTATATTAGAAATGATTAATGGCGTATATATTCGGAGTAGCTCCAAAAGGAGATGATGTTAGAAGTGATAGATGATAAAAAACTAAGAGAACAATTTAAAAAGAAAAATTATACATATTGTGTAAATGAATTAAGGAGAGAAATAAAAGAAAAGCTAACGTCTAGATTAAATATAATTCGACCTGGATATAAATATAAAAATATACATGAATTAAAAATTAATTGTTTTAAATATCTTAATGATGATGAAAAGAGATACATAACTATTCTTTGTGAATATACAGAAAAAGAATATCCTATAACTCAAGAATTAGATGAGTTATTAGATATTTACTCTAAGTATTGCAAAAAATAATGTTATACCAAAAGTATAACATTATTTTTTTGTTATATAGAAAAAATCGAAGATTTTTACGTATATGATAAAATTAATTTTCCCATAATTTAAAATATTTCATTTAGAATATCTTGTTTAGTATGTAGTCCTACTAAAGTATTTCTTATAGCACCAGATTTAAATAATATTAATGTTGGTATTGCTGTAACATCATATTTAACTGCTAATTCTTGTTCATCATCAACATTTATTTTTCCTACAACAATTGATGGTGTTTCTTCTGCAATTTCATCTACAATAGGTCCCATTGTTCTACATGGTCCACACCAAGGTGCCCAAAAATCTACAAGTACCGGAACTTCTGATTTTAAAACTACCTCATCAAAATTTTCTCTTGTTATTTCTATTGGATTACTCATAAAAACCTCCTTTCGAGCAGTTGAATGCTCTAATAAAATTTTAATTAAAAACCTCTAAACTGCGAGAATAAAAGAGGTTTTTATTAGCCATCTCAAAATTCATAAGAATTTTGAGGGCGAAAGCGATTGTAGCATTAGTGTGAAAAACTTGTTTTTCGCACTAATCCCTCCTCTAATTTATATATTTTTTAATTTTTTAGCAATACTTAGTCCACTTTTTGTGCCTTCATAAACTGCTTTACTTATTTGTAGCAATCCACCTGTGCAGTCGCCTGCAGCATATATTCCTGGTATGTTTGTTTGCATATTTTCATCAACTTTTATATTATTATTTTCTAAAAATATGCCTAGTTTCTTTGCGAAATCTATACTACTTGCAGTCCCTTCAGCAACAAATATTCCATCTATTTCATATTCAGTATTATCATTCAATACAATCTTGCTCGCTTTTTCTTTTCCTCTTATTGAATCAATTTTTCCTTCAACAAAATTAGTTATTTCTATACTTCTATTTTGTGGTAACTCTCTTCCATTAGTAAATATTGTTACATCTTCAGAAACATTTTTTAAAATTTTTGCTTCATGTATTGCATATTCACCATTTCCGATTACTGCAATTTTTTTATTTCTATAGAAAAAGCCATCACATATTGCACAATAACTTACTCCTCTTCCTTCAAATTCTTTTATCCCCTCTATTTTTGCAGAATTTCTACTTTTCCCTGTAGCAAGCAAAACAGTTTTTGATTCATATTCACTGTTCACTGTTTTAACTATAAATTTATCATTATCCCATATAATATCTATTACTTCATCATTTTTTACTTTTATATTTTGATTTTTTGCTTGCTGTATTCCTTTTTCAAAAAGTTCTTCTCCTGTAATTGGTTTTTCAAATCCATAATAGTTTTCTATTACATGTGCCTTATTTAGTGCTGTCTCATTTTTTCCTATTACAAGCACTTTTAAATTTGATCTACTTATATATATTGCACTACTTATTCCGGCTGGCCCTTTTCCTATAATAATACTATCATACATATTTAATCCTCCATATTATAAAATGGATTTATTATATAAATTAATTCATATTAGCTAATGTTCCCATTGGATCCCAAGGTTCTAATTCCATATAATATTTTCCTTCATTATATGCTTCTAGTTCTTCTGGTTTTAGATGTTTTTTATTAACTACTACTTGATATACATATGAATCAAACCAATCATCTGTAAGTACAAATATTCCGTTATCTCCTAATTCAGACCCCCAAGAATTTTCAACTTTCCAACGATTTCCTTTCCAATTCTCATCTAAATTAACTCCTAAGAACATCATAGCATGTGTCATACAGCTTTCTCTATATTCTAGTTTTGTTGCTTTATCCATTTTATCTTCAAAATTTATAACATCTTGAATATTATAAATTTTGCGTGACATTATTCCTAATTTTCTTGAAGATTCTTGACCTACATCACTTCCAAAAAATACAGGTTCTCCATCTGTTAATTGTGCTATTGCCATTTCTTTTAATCTTTCTACTGGTAAATTTAAATATGTTATTTTATTACCCTCTGCAACATTTCCTATATATTTTACTGTATATTTCTTTAAAAATGGTCTATTTTCATTTGGTGCATTTATAATACTAATATAATCATCCAAATTTAATTCTTTTACATATTTATTGTAAAACTCCATAGGTGTTAAATCTTCATCTCTATAAAATTCATCTTTTTTATTTGTATATTCAAAATCGAATTTAACTGGTGGTTTTCCAAAAGCTGTACATAAAATTCCATATATTTTTTCCATCATGTCTAATTTTTGTGTTTCTAATTCTTCTAAAGTATTTCCTTTTCTGTAATTTGTTCTTAATATATATGCATAATTTCTTAAAAGTCTTTTTATAATTTTATTTAATTCTGCTGTGTTTGAAGAATTATATGTTTCTGGCATTGCACTTTTTGGAACCATTCCATATTTTCTTATAATATTTAGGAACATATCCCATTGCCCACCATCATTTATTGGATTATCTAAAAAGAAAGTAACATGTCTATCTGTTGTTACTCTATCTATAGTATCAATAATACTATTTAAGAAATAATTACATTTTTCTAATTTATCATAAAATGCAATATAGTTTTGAGATAATTCGATATTTTCTATATTTAATTTTTTTATTAGAAAATATCTAATAAAATTTGTAGAAGCAAAAATCCAGCATCTACCACTGCGCTCTTGATTAGTTATTTTACCTTGTTTTAAATTTACAGAAAATTCATATCTTGTATTTCTTATTTCTTCATAGTTTTCAGAAGACCATAAAAATCCATTTTTTGTAACAGCATTTGTAATTACTTTATTTTCTGTAACATTAAAAGATCTTTCGTATTTTTTTAATTTTTCTTTAGAAATATTTTTCATATGTATACTCTCCTTATCTATATATTACACAATAATCGCCATATAGGCGATTATTATGTCTATATAGTATGAAAGTTCGAAGAACTTTCATACTATATAAATAAATTCCACACAAAATTGCTATACAATTTTGGCGAACGAACAAAGACGGTGCATATAAGTTATTTAAAATGGCATGGGACTTTAGTCATGCCCCTTTTGTTCTCTAATTAATTCATTATGCAATTGTTCTAGTATATTATCACCTAGTTTATCTTTAAAAATAATTCTTATTTTAGATTCGTTTGTTTGTATATTTAAAATCTCTAATGCATTAGTATCCAATATTTTCATTGTTCTAGTAATTATATCAGAATTATTCATTATTCCATATCCTATTATAGAAACCTTACTAATATTTTTATATGAACAATCTAATTTTGGATATTCAGTTGTTATTACATTTTCAAATTTATTAAATTCTGAAGCTTTTATTGTAAATTGAATTTCCAAACTTGAAGTACTTTTATTTATTAAATTATTTACAAAAATATTATTATCCAATAATTTTCTATATATACGATTTATCATTCTTGGAGTATATACTTCTTGTTTTGCAGTTACTAATATAATATCATCATTTTTTACAATGCTTTTTACCTTAGTATCTTCAATCTTATCATTGATTACACTTCCTGGTCTGTTATTAAAAGTTGATTTTGTAACAATAGGAATATTAAATCTTTTTCCTATTTCTACACATCTATTATGCAAAACCTTTGCTCCTTCATTTGATATGTCTTGCATTTCTTCGTATGATAATTCTGATATTTTTTTAGCATCTTGTATTTTATTAGGATCTGTAGAATACACTCCATCAACATCTGAAAATATATAACATTTGTCTGCATTTAATGCCGCTGCAACAGCAACCGCAGTAGTGTCTGAACCACCTCTACCAAATGTTGTTATATCATCTTTTTCATTTATTCCTTGAAATCCTGCAATAATAACAATTTTTCTATCTGCCAATTCTTTTTCTATTCTTGATGTATCTATATTTTCTACAATTGCAGATTGATTTGGTCCACTTGTATATATTCCAGCTTGCCATCCTGTAAGTGAAATTGCTGGATATCCTAATCTATTAAGTAATATACTTAATTTTGCCATTGAAATTTGTTCTCCAGAACTAAGTAGAGTATCTAATTCTCTTTCATTTGGTACATTACTTAATTCATGTGCTTCTTTTAATAAAGCATCTGTTGTTTTTCCCTGTGCAGATACAACAACTACTACATTGTTTTCTTTGTAAAATTCTTTAATTTTATCAGCTACAATATTTAATTTTATATTGTCTGATACTGAACTCCCTCCAAATTTTAATACTATTGTGTCCATATTGGCACACCTCTTTATAATAATGTAAGAAATCTATTTAATTAAATACTATCTCTTTATAATATATGAAAATAATTGTAATTTAGCAACTTAGTAAGATTACAATTATTTTGTATTATACTGTTTCAAATATTCTTCCATAAAATCATCTAAGTCTCCATCCATTACAGCATTAACATTTCCTACTTCATAGTTTGTTCTATGGTCTTTCACTAATGTGTATGGACAAAATACATATGATCTTATTTGGCTTCCCCATGCAATTTCTTTTTGTTCACCTTTTAAATCTGAAATCTTTTCTTGTCTTTCTTTTTCTTTCATGTCAAATAATTTAGATTTAAGCATTTTCATTGCAGTTTCTCTGTTTTGAATTTGTGAACGTTCAGATTGACATGCTACAACAGTATTTGTTGGAATATGTGTTATTCTTACAGCAGAAGAAGTTTTATTAATATGTTGCCCTCCTGCTCCAGAAGCTCTATATGTATCAATTCTTAAGTCATCTGGATTTATATCTATTTCTATATTGTCATCAATTTCTGGTAAAACTTCTATAGAAGCAAAAGATGTATGTCTTCTTCCTCCACTATCAAATGGTGAAATTCTAACTAATCTGTGTACTCCCATTTCTCCTTTAAGATATCCATATGCATAATCTCCTGATACTAAAAAAGTAACACTTTTTATTCCGGCTTCATCACCTTCTAAATAGTCTAATTCTTTAACTTGAAAATTATGTTTTTCAGCCCATCTAGTATACATTCTATAAAGCATTTCTACCCAGTCTTGTGATTCTGTTCCTCCCGCTCCTGGATGCATAGAAATTATTGCATTATTTGCATCATATTTTCCTGATAATAATGTTTCTATTTCTAAATCTTTAATATTTTGCTCTAATATTTTTGTATCTTTTAGCAATTCTTTTATAAGTTCATCATCAGGTTCTGCTTCTAAAAGATTATTCATATCTATCAAATTATTTAATGAATTTTCTATTTTATTATATTTTGTTATCTTATTTTTTAGAAGTTTAATTTCTTGCAAAATACTAGAATTATTACCTGAAGACCAAAAATCTTCTTTTAATGTTTCTTTTTCTAAATTTACTAATTTATCTTTTAATTTTTCAATGTCAAAGAGACTCACTTATTTCTGTTATTTTTTTATTCAATACTTGAAGTTGCTTTTGATTTTCTTCTAATTCTAACATCATATCACTCCAATCTATACGTTTGTAATATTAACATACTTGCATATTTTTTTCAAGAGGGGTTTTGTGAAGTACAAAGTTACAACTCATACTAATTTTGTCTTTCCGTTTGTAGAAAAGTAAAAGGACACTTTTTTCTTTCGAAAGAGTGCCCCTTTACTTTTCTATTCATTACTATTTTGTTCCAAAAATTCTATCTCCCGCATCTCCTAATCCAGGAACTATATATCCTTTTTCATTTAGTTTTTCGT
>CALXPV010000009.1 GCA_944390295.1 uncultured Clostridia bacterium
TAGTTAACATTTCGTTTGGGCTCATTAAATCTTGAGAAATCTTTTGTAAAATATTCATAATTATTTACAACCTCCATAAAATTATTTTTATATTTTGGACCGATAGGGCAAATATTGTCATGTATAAGAAAAATATTATTATTAAAAGTATCGATATGATCAATTGCACCAATATTAACAATATAAGATTTATGACATCTAACAAAATTTTCTGGTAATTTAGCCTCAATCTTATTAAAAGACACATATGAAGAATAATCGTTTAAATGGGTATGATAAATCAACTTCATATTATCTTTTTTAATATAAAGTACATCTTCTTCTTTTATTATAATTGGGGAATTACCGACTTTAATAAATTTTGCAGTGTTAGATTGTATGTCATCAAATAACCTAGAAATTGTTAACTCAAGTCTTTCAGAAACAAAAGGCTTTGGAATGTAATCAAAAGTTTTATACTTATAAGCGACAAGTGCATATTCAAGGTGTCCCGTGGTAAATATTATGTACATATCCTTATTTGTTTTTCTAATTTGTTCTGCAATATCTAAACCCGACAACTTATTTTTCAGATTTATATCAATAAATAGAACATCTACAGTATGCTGATTTAAATACTTTAATAAAGAATCTGCATTATTGCATTTATAAACAATCGAAGCATCATAGTCATATTGCATTAAAATATTTTCTAACATATACGATAATTTATTTAAAACAGTTAAATTATCATCACACAACACAAAACTAAGCATTTTTCCATCTCCTAAATCAAATAAATACATGAATCAGCAAAAATATGCAAAATTCAAGTTGGTTAGACAATTACCTATATTTTCCAATAATAAATACACTATAATCTAAAAATTCGATAATGTCAATAAAAAAATAATAGTAATTACATATATTGTAAATTGAGCAAAGTACCGGAATAAAGGCAAATGTTTACAATTTGATAATAAAAAATATTTACAATAATTTCAAAAAATACAAATCTATTAAACTGTAATTCTATTAATATAGTACTAATAACTAAATTAGAAATTATTGTATAAAAAATAAAGATATGGTACTATATAAATAGAATTCAGAATTTATACAAAGGAAAGAAGAAATGAGTGAACTATCAAAAAAATTTATAGAAAGACAGAATTGGTTTTCATATTATGGTATAAATACATGCGATGTAGGTTTAAATGCATTAGAAAAATACGATGAAGAACAAGGTATTTCTTATTCAAAAATCCTAAAATTTTTATCACAGGAAGATGAGAGCACATTATCTCAGTTTTCTATACCTAATTTAATGAAAATTATGTTTTTATACAATTTATCAGAAGAAGCACATGATAAAATACAAAAAATAATTTCTGATAAGATGGATAATAATGAAACTTTTTATACGGAAGAAAGTATGGATGGAACATCATTAAATCAGATTTCAACAGCTAAATTAGAACTTAATAGCTTAGATAAATCTTTAAGTGATAGAATAAAGAATGACATACTAGAAAGAAGAGAAGCTGTTAGAGGTACAAATTGTGCCAAAATAATGGAACATATATTCTTATATACAGATATATCAAATTTTTTAGCATATTTTGAGCAAGGCGTTTTTACAGATGAGAAGGTACAATTATTAGAAGAAATATTAGAAGAAAATACAGAAGCTTTACAGCATACAAATTTTTGCATATTTAAAGACGATATATATAAAAGATTTAATAAGGATTTTATAAAATATGCAATTAAGTTTCCTGATATATGTCTACAACTAGATATTTTGTCACAAGAAAATCCAGAATTGTTACAACTAGTAGCGGACAAGGCAAATGAAGGAACAGATTTACGTGATAATATTAATTTACTTAATCATATGATAAGATATGCTACTAAACATTGCTATGAGATAAATATAGAAGAAATATCAGAAGAAAATTTAAGAAAATTTGTAGACTCAGCATTAAGAAATAATAAATCTACAAGAGATGATTTAATAATTCATATACCATACTCAAATAATTATGAAACAGACTTAGAAGAACTATTTAAAGAAGAATATAAATTAGCGATGGAATATTTTGCAAAAAAAGAGGAAGAAAGCGCTAAAAAAGAATATCATGACATAGATGCGATAGTAATGCCAGAAATTCTAACAAAATATGAAATATTTAGTAACTACAAAGGCAAAACTTTTAGGTGCTTTGGTGATTCAAAAGATATGGTATTAAAAAATATATATCTTAATAAATATTTTTCTATGTCACTAAAAGAAGCTGAATCAATAATAGAAATGTATGGGCAAGATATAGAAAAAACAAATGCACCAGAAGGAAAGCAACTTATAAAAAGGTTAAAAGAAATTATAGAATTAGAAGATGTAGATCAATTAGATTTTTCTCTTGCACATAATGAAAATGCAGAAGAAATAGAAAAAATAAAATTAGAAATGGAGCATGAATTTGCTTTAAGTTATACTGACGAACTTACTAAAACAAAAGACGAACTTACACAAACTGGGGCGAAGACTACAATAGAGTTTAAGGGCAAAAAAATAATTCAAATAGAGCCAGATGAAAATTTTAGTATGTTAGTACATAGTACTAATGCAGGATTTGTAAATGATAATAAAGTTGATGAAAAAGGATTTAAAGCAAATTGGAAAAATAGTTCATTAAATTTTAATCATATAATTTCTATGGCGTATATAAACCAGGACTTTTTAGGAATGGCACCGGTAAGTGATGATGGTGTTGTATATGGTTTTGCTTCACTAGAAAAAGAAAGCATTAAATTAATGGGCAACACAGACATAAATACTTATTCAAGTGATATAGGATATAGTTCAAAATTTAAAAAATATTTAACTGCTAATTCTATGCCATATAATTCAAGAAGAGTATATAGTGAGGTTGGAGTAGAAAGAAAAAATGCAAATCCGGATTATGTAATACTTTTTGACGATTCAAGCGAGAAATATAAAGAAAATGCATATAAGGCGGCTGCAGAATGGGATATACCAGTTGTTTTTGTAGATAAAGAAAAAATAAAGGATAGACAAATAGAACGATTAGAGCAAATAAGAAATGATTTTGAAGAAACAAAAGATATTTCAAAATTACATGAATTATTAAATACATATGAAACAAATATGGCAGGATGGCTACTTAATAGAAAAAAAGATGAAGAAGATATAACATATACAAAATGTATAAATCATGAAAGATTTAGAGAAGATTTTGAAAAAGAATATGAAAAAATAACAGAAACTATGGATAACTATTTAGATAGTTTTGATATTTCAAAAGATGATTCAAAAGATTTAGTAAGAGCAATGTTAATTGTTCTAGAAGAGCACGAATTATATGCAACAGCTGACAAAACTAGACCAATTTGCAAGACGCAAAGCACAATAGATACAAAAACTCTTATAGAAAAAATTAATAATACTATGGATAGAGCGGGAATGTCAGAATATAGTGTAAACCCAGAAGAGATTCCAAAAAAAGAGAAGTATGAAAAGAAATTTATGAAATTATTAAAATGTGGATTAAAAGATAAAGGGATTTCATACGAAGAAGTACAAATGGCAGATCGACAATTAAATAAAGAAAATGTAAAAGAAAATCAACTTAATTTAGATGAACAATAAAAGTCTTAAGTTATTAGAAAGATTCTAATAATTTAAGACTTTTTTCTATACAACCAAAATACTATCCTACAGAAAATTTGTTACCTTCTTAAAAAAGTAATTATGAGTAATAAAATTTTTGTAATTTCATAAAATTAGAAAAAAAGTATTTTAAGGGGGAGGTACTATGAAAAAGATAAGAATATACATATCTATATTGCTAATAGTATCTATATTATTAACAGGAATGTTAATAACAAAAAATAACAAAGCAATAGAAACATCTGCTTCATCTAATTTAAGCAATAAGAAAATTGGCTGGGGAATAAAAAGAGAAAAAGATCACAAAAGACCAGATGTAGGAAAAGAAAATAAAGAATTAATGGAAAAATATAATGGAATTTACATTGGAAACGAAAATAAAAAATATATATATTTAACTTTTGATGAAGGATATGAAGCTGGATATACAGAGAAAATTTTAGATGTTTTAAAAGAAAATGATGTTAAAGCTACATTTTTTATTACAGCACATTATTTAAATACCGCAGAAGAATTAGTAAAGAGAATGGTTAACGAAGGACATATAGTAGGAAATCATACTGTAAATCATAAAACACTACCAGAAATTTCTGACAAAGAAATAGAAGAAGAGGTAATGGGATTACATCAAGCAATATATGAAAAAACGGGATATGAAATGAAATATATAAGGCCACCAAAAGGCGAATATAGTGAAAGAAGTTTAGATGCAACAAATAAATTAGGATATACAACTGTTATGTGGACATTTGGATATATGGATTATGATGAGAACAAACAAAAAGGAACAGAATATGCAAAAAAGATTATATTAGACAATCTACATAATGGAGAAATTATGTTATTACATGGTAATTCGAAAGATAATGCAAATGTATTAGATGAAATTATAAAAAGTGCTAAAGCTGAAGGCTATGAATTTAAATCTTTGGATGAATTTGAAAGATAGGTGGTAAAAATTAAAAAAAGAAGAAATAAATTAGAAAGAATATTAGAGATGCCAATAGAAGTTACCACTTCTAACCCTAAAATAACAATATTGGGTTTTTCAGAACTATTAATAGAAAACTTTAAAGGAATAATAGAGTATGAAGATTACTTAATAAAAATAAATACATTTATAGGAATTGTAATAATAGAAGGAGATAAGCTTAATTTAAATCAAATAACAGAAAATGATGTTTCGGTTAATGGCGAAATAGAAAAAATATATTTTGAACCAGCAGAGGAGGATTGAAATTGCTTTTAAAACTAATTATAAATTACATATTAGGGTATTTAACTATAAATGTAGAAGGATATTTTATAGAACGTTTTATTAATATGTGTAGAAATAAAAATATACTTTTATGGAATATAAAAAGAAAAAACTCTAGTTTTATAATTTGTAAAATAGGAATAAAAGAATTTAAAAAAATAAGAGATATAGCCAAAAAAACAAAATGCAAAATAACTATAACAAGTAAAAAAGGTATTCCATTTATATTTGAAAAATATAAAAAAAGAAAAATATTTTTACTTATGATGTGTATAATAAGTGGATTATTATTTGTTTTGTCACAATTTGTTTGGAATATAGAAGTGAAAATTACAGGTGATACTTTAAACGAAGATGAAATAATAAATTCATTAAACGAAAATGGATTGTATATAGGAGAAAAGAAAAGTAGTATAGATGTAAAAGAAATAATAAATAATGTAAGATTAAAAAGAGAAGATATTTCATGGATTGGTATAGAAATAAAAGGAACTAATGCTATTGTAGAAGTTGTTGAAGCAGAAGAAAAACCAGAAGTGGTGGATGAAAATGATTATTGTAGTATAGTATCAGATAAACCAGGTAAGATACTTAAAGTAATAGCTAATAATGGAACAGCAATGGTAAAACCAGGAGATATTGTAAAAGAAGGAAGCTTGTTAATTGCAGGGTGGATAGAAGGAAAGTATACGGGTACAAGGCTTTTAAGGGCTGATGGAAAAATCGATGCATTGGTTTGGTATACAGAGACAGCATCTGTAAAACTAAACGAGAAAAAAATCGAAAAAACTGGAAATACAGAGAAAAAATATGCATTAAATATCAATAATTTTAGAATAAATTTATATAAAAAGCTTTCAAATTTTGAAAAATATGATACAATATACACAGCAAAAAAAATAAAAATATTTTCAAATTTCTATATACCCGTAGAATTAATTGAATGTAATAATTTTGAAATAAAAGAAGAAAATGTAAATTACAGTGAAGAAGAGGCAAAAGCGGAAGCAAAAAAACGAGCAGAGGAAAAATTAAACGATAAAGTTAAAGACAAAGAAAATATTAGAAATGTAACAGTAAATTATACAGTAGAAGAAGATGAAGTCAAGGCAGAAGTAACATATGAGGTATTTGAAAATATAGGAACAAATGAAAAAATAGTATTTTGAAAGGATGAGTAGCATGGAGCAAAGAAGTCTAAGAGTTGTAAACACAAATAAAAATTTTTTCGCAAAAATAACAAATACTATAAGTAAGTTACTAATTCCAACTAAATTAGGGCTTAATGGTATAATGATTACAATTAAAAGAAATAGTTTATTAAAAGCATATGAAGCGTACCGAAAAACAAAAGATGACGAAAGTAAAAAAGATAATTTATCAAAAAAATATGAAGATGCCTATACTTTATATTTAGAGTCAATAGATAAATATATAATGGATTCTATTTATAAAAAAGTAAAAAATGGAACTGCTTCAGATTTCGAAAAAAATGCGCTTTCAAATTATTATGAAGTAATACATTTAAAGCAAACAGAATATTTAGAATATAAATATAGAAAACAAAAATATTTATTAGAATTAGATTATAAAACAGCAAAAAATGAAAATATAAAAAATATAGAAAAATATGAAACATTTTATATAGCAAAAATGGAACAGCTATATAAAGGAATATTAAAACATTTTTCTATACAATTAGCAGATAATTTAACATATCAAGATAAAAACATGGTATATGATAAAATATTTGATTTATTAGAAGAATATATATCAGAGATTTTACCATTAAAAATGAAAAAAGATGAAACCAATACATATGTAAATATAATTTCACAATACGAAAAGTTTGACAGACTTACAGTAGGAAAATTAGATACAAAAGATGCTATAGAAAAAAGAATGATACTTCTAGGAATAAGCAGACAACTATTTACACATAGTTTACCTTTAGTTGTAGCAGAACAATGCTATATAAAATTACTTAAAGATTTAAGAAATATAATGGTAACTACAAAAATTAAGAAAAAAAGCCAAGATGCATATAATTTATTAATTGAATTAATAGAAGATTATAATGTAAGGCTTCTTTCAACAAAGATATATTGGGACAAGCCATCAGAAAGAGAAGAGTACAAAGAATTTTGGAATAATTACAAAAAAATTCAAAAAATAAAAGATGAAGATTTTGATAGATACGAAGAAGAAAAACAAGCTTTATTTATAAAAGCAGATTTAAAGAAACTAAGTAAAGCTAAAAGAAATTACAATAAAATAATTAAATTTTATAAGAAAAAATTAGTAGAATTAGGAAAGATGAAAGAATTAAGTAATACATGTATAACTTCAGATAAAATATATTCAAGAACCAAAAGAGAAGCAAAAAAAGAGATAGGTTGAAGAGGAGAAGGGGTATAATATGAAGTATACAGATATTGAATATTTGAATGTTGAACCTAATGAAATGTATTCTAATTTAACAGAAAAAGTAATTAATAAATGCTTTGAAGTAGAAGACTTATTAGACAAAAATATTTATGTAAGTATTTTATATACAACACCAAATGAAATTCAAGAATATAATAAAGAATATAGGAATATAGATAGAGCAACAGATGTTTTATCTTTTCCTATGTTCGAAAAAGATGAAGTGCAAAAATTAAAACAAGAAAAAAGTGTGGCAACTGATGTTTTAGGTGATATAATTATTAATTTAAGCCAAGTAAAAATGCAAGCAGATGAATATGGACATAGTTTTGAAAGAGAATTAGCATATATGCTTGTTCATGGCTTTTATCATTTAATGGGATATGATCATATCAAAGAAGAAGACAAAAAAGAAATGCGAGAAAAAGAAGAAGCTATATTAAATGAATTAAATATAAATAGGGAGTAATCATGGATAAAAAAAAGGATAGCAGATTATATAACAAAAGTTTTTTAGAAGCATGGAAAAATGCTTTTTCTGGAATTGCATATGCGTTTAAAACACAAAGAAATCTAAGAATACAATTAGTTGCTGGAATAATAGTAGTAATACTTGGAATTATTTTAAAAATTAGCCCTACAGAATGGGGAATTTTAACATTTGCTGTTTTTTTTGTACTGGGTTCAGAAACAATGAACACAGCAGTAGAAACAGTAGTAGATTTATGCACAGAAGAATATAATTTGAAAGCAAAACTTGCAAAAGATACTGCAGCAGGAGCAGTGGTAATTTCATCTATAAATGCAGTTGTAGTATCATATTTCTTGTTTGCAGACAAGATAATTCAATTATTTAAATAATTGTGTCAAATTTTAATGGAGGGGAACATGGCAGGAAAAAGGTTAAAGGAAGAGGAACACAAAAGTAAAGGTAAAGTAATTGCGTTTTTTATAATAATTTTAATATTTGCTTTATTAGGAGCAGGATATTATTATTTTGAAATATATAATAAGGCAGAAGTTGGCGCTGAAACAAACATTTTAGAGCCACAAATTACAGAAGACCTTAAGCCAGAACAAGAAAGCATATTTTCTGGAGATGAAAGACCAATTGCAGTAATGATAGATAATCATAAAGGTGCTTGGCCACAAGCTGGATTAAATGAAGCATATAGTGTTTATGAAATTATAGTAGAAGGTGGAGAAACTAGGTTAATGGCTTTATTTAAAGGTGTTGATTTAGACGAGATAGGACCAGTACGTAGTTCTAGACATTATTTCTTAGATTATGCTTTAGAAAATGATGCAATTTATGCACATTATGGATGGAGCCCAAAAGCAAAAACTGATATTAGTAAATTAGATGTAGATAATATAAATGGAATAACAGAAAGTTCTTCTAGTTTTTGGAGAACAAAATCAAAAGCTGCACCACATAATGTATTTACAAGTACAAAGAAAATAAAAGAAATAGCTGAAAATAAAGGATATAGTTTAACATCTGATGAAGAAAGTGTTCTAAATTATACATTTGATGAAGTTAATTTAGAAGATGGAATAGATGCTAATACTGTAACTATACCATATTCAGATTTACATACAACAAGTTATAAATATGATGCAGAAACTAAAAGATATGTGCGTTATGCAAGAGGTAAAAAACAAACTGATTATGAAACAAAAGATCCTATTACAACTAAAAATATAATAATTACATTTGTAGAAAATTCAAGACTTAATGATGGAACAAAAAAAGACAGACAAACAATAGATAACATTGGAACATGTAATGGATATTATATAACAAATGGAAAAGCAATAAAAATTAAATGTACAAAAGATTCAAGAAAGAAACAAACAGTTTATAAAGACTTAGATGGGAACGAAATAGAAGTAAATGATGGAAATACATTTTTTAATATATGTCCAATAGATAGTGAAGTTACATTTGAATAAGATATTTAAAGGCTAGTTTAGATTTTACATCTAACTAGTCTTTTGACTTTTAAATATAATGATAATCTAATATTTTGCTGGATTTAAAAGCATATATGTGATAAAATAATTTCGAAAAAATTGAATTAAAATCAAGTTTCTACAAAAAAATAAATTATGATATGTTATTATAAGAAAGGAAAATATAAATGGCAAAATTTAAATCAGGATTTGTAGCAATAATAGGAAAAACAAATGTTGGAAAGTCAACATTAATTAATAATTTAGTAGGAGAAAAAGTAGCAATAACAGTTAATAAATCTCAAACAACTAGAACAGCAATTAGAGCAATAGTAAATAGAAAAAATTCACAAATTATATTCATAGATACTCCAGGAATACATAAACCAACAACAAAATTAGGGGAAACAATGTTAGAAACATCATATGGTATTGCAAATGATGTTGATTTAATATTATATATTGTGGATTGCTCTAAAAAAGAAATAACAAAAGGTGATAGAATAATTTTAGAAAAAATAAAAGCAATAAATAAAAAGACAATATTGGTATTAAATAAAATAGATTTAATAGATAAAGAAGAAATTTTAAAAGTAATAGATATGTATAAAAATGAATATAATTTTGAAGCTGTTATTCCAGTATCTGCATTAAGTAATAAATGGAATGACACAATTTTAGATGAAATAGAGAAAAACTTAAAAGAAGGACCAGCATATTATGATATTGATGAATATACAGATCAAACAGCAAGACAATTAGTAGAAGAAGTAATACGAGAGAAAGCTTTAAAATTTTTAAGTGAAGAAGTTCCTCATGGTATTTATATAGAAGTAGAAAAAATGAAAGATAGAAAAACTACAAAAGGAGAAGACATATACGACGTAGAAGCAACAATTTATTGCTTAAGAAATTCACATAAAGGAATTATTATCGGAAAAAATGGTAGTATGCTAAAAAGAATTGTAACTGGTGCTAGAATTGAATTAGAAAAGATGCTAGGTATGAAAATTAACTTGAAAGTATGGGTGAAAGTAAAAGAGGATTGGCAGGACAAAGATAATATTGTTAAGAAGTTTAAATTCAACTAATTGAATAAAAAAACATAAAATACAGAAGATAATGATAAAGGAGATGATATCATGATTAAAAAGATAGCTTGGGATACCTTTAAAAAAACTGGAGATATAAACACTTTTATAGAACTTAGCCAAATAAAAGAAATAGAGAAAAAAATAAAGGAAGAAAAGAATGGGAACAATAAAGACAAAAGGAATTATATTAGTTGAGCGTAATATGGGCGATTTTGACAAAATGTTAACAATGCTTACACCAGGATTAGGAAAAATTTCATGTGCTGCCAGAGGAGCGAAAAGATTTAAAAGTTCGCTCCTTGTAGGTAGCCAATTTTTATGTTTTGGGGAATATGTTCTATACAAATCGGCATCGACATATTACATAAATTCGTGTGAACCAATAGAGATTTTTTATAATATAAGAAAAGATTTAGATAAATTAAAATATGCATCACATATTACTAAAATAATAATGGATGTAACAGATGAAAACGAAAATGCATATAAAATATTACAATTATATTTAAATACATTATATATGATTTCAGAAACAGATAAAGATTTAGAATTTGTTTTAGCAGTATTTAAATTAAAATTAATGAATTTATTAGGATTTACTCCTCAAATTGGGAAATGTTTAAATTGTGGAGAACAAAATGTGGAATATTTTAGTTTAAGAGATAGTGGATTTAAATGCAGTATTTGTGCAAAACAGGATAAAGGAGCAATCCACACTACAGCACGGAACAATACAAGCAATAAGGTATATTATGCTGGCTCCAATAAAAAAAGTTTTTTCTTTTAATATAGGAGAAGAAAGCTTAAAGGAATTAAAACTTATTGCAAAGTTATATGTGAATGAAAAATTGGAAAAAGAATATAAAATGGATGATATCTTTTAATAAAGAAGTAACAATCTGTATAAAAATTATAAAATAGAACTAATAAGCTTAAAAAAAGTAAAATAAGCTTGAAAAAAAATAGATTAAAATATATAATAAACATATAACAAAAGAAAGCATTAAATTCGAGAGGAGAGATTGTTATGAATATAAAAGTAGTAGGAAAGGACTTAGTTGTTACAGATGCAATAAGAGATTATGCAGAAAAGAAAATGGAAAAGCTATCAAAATACATGGATAATTTTGATGGAACAGTTACAATTAAAGTAGAAGGAAATGAACAAGTAGCAGAATCAAGAGTTTCATACCAAGGAATTACATATAAAGCTGTTACTGCACATAAAGATCTATATGCATCTATAGACAAAAATATAGATATATTAGAAGGACAAATTAGAAAAGAAAAAACAAAAAAAGAAAGAATGGAAAAAGATGCAAGTATTAGAGTTTCTCAAGAAGAAATTGTTGCAGAACCAGAAAATGAAATAATAAAAGAATTATATTATGAAATAAAACCAATGACACCAGAAGATGCTAAATTAAAATTACAAGAAAAGAAAGGAAACAACTTCTTAACATTTGTTAATTTAGAAAATGGAAAGGTTAATGTAATATATAAATTAAAAGATAATAAAAATTATGGTTTAATAGAACCAGAAGCATAATATGAAAAAGAAGCTTACGTTTGTAGGCTTCTTTCGATTTTTTCATACAATAGAAAAGAGAAAGTATTAAAATAAAATCTTAATACTTTCTCTTTATACTTGTGATATAATTATACTTTAATTAAATAGAATTTAAGGTAGAACAACTATTTGTTTAACATTTCGTTTTCATATTTTTGAACCATTTTCTTAACCATGTTTCCACCTATTCTACCAGCATCTCTTGAAGATAGGTCACCATTATATCCTTCTTTTAAGTTAACACCAACTTCTGAAGCTACTTCGTATTTGAATTTGTCTAAAGCATTCATTGCTTCTGGAACTAATTTTTTATTTGTATTTGAATAAGCCATTTTAAAATTTCACCTCCGGATTGTAAAAAAATATTTGTCTGAAAAAACATTTTGTCTTTTCAATATATATGATGTGTAAATTGCAAAAAAATATTCTGGTAAAAATTTGAAAAAATTAAATATATATTGTAAAAAAAAGTATAATAATATATATTATTATAATAAGAAAAAGGAAAGGATAAAAAATATGTATAAATTAATAACAATAGATTTAGACGGAACATTATTAAATAGATATGGAGAAGTTACAGAATATACAAAAGACATTATAAAAAAAACGACTAATAAAGGTGTATTAGTGGTACTTGCTTCAGGAAGAATATCAGAATCTGTTTTAACAATTGCCAAAGAAATCGGGGCAGATAAATATTACATTTCGGGAAATGGTTCTGTATTATATGATATGCAAAAAGATGAAATTTTATATGAAAATTATCTAACAAAAGAAAAAGTTTTAGAAATAATTGAATTATGTGATAAAAATAGTATTTATTATAATATTTACACAGAAAATGCAGTTCTTGCAAAATCATTAAATTATAATGTAGCATTTTATAATTATGAAAATACGAAAAAAAGTAGTGATAAAAAGACTGATATAAATATAGTAGAAGATATGTATAATTATATAAGAAATTCAAACTTAAATAAATTTTTAAAAATTACTATTTGCGACGAGAATAAGATAGTATTTTCAAGTATATTAAGAAAAATAAAAAATATTTCAGATATAGATGTACTAGAGGTTTCGCACATGTCACAAAAGAAAATAAAAACAGGAACTAAAGAAGTTGAAGTTGGATATTTTTATACAGAAGTTTCAAGTAAAAATGTTGATAAATGGTTTGCGATAGAAAAAGTTATGGAATTAGAAAATATAAAAAAAGAAGAAGTAATGGCACTTGGAGATAACAACAATGATATTGTTATGATAAAAAATGCAGGACTTGGCGTAGCAATGGGGCATAGTAATGAACAAGTAAAAAAAGTAGCCGATTATATAACTGTAGATAATAATGAAGATGGTGTGGCAAAAGCGATAGAGAGATATGTTTTATAATGTTACTAATATATTACAAAAATATTATGTTTCGGTTACAAAAGAGAGAAATATATTGTTTTAAAAGGCCGACTGGTGTAAAATAAAATCAGATTATATTGAATTTAATAAAAAATAAGGAGGAATAATAAATGGCTTCAAATCCAATGCAAAGACAAAAAAGAGTATCATTTTTATTAGGTGTTTTAACAATGTTAATTATTGCTGCAATAGTAATAGCATTACTATTTATGCAATTAATGAAATTAAAGAAAGAACAAGAAGAGGCATTAGCAGCTTTAACAGATGTATATATAGTAACTGAAGATGTTGCTTCTGGAAATGGACTTCAAATATCAGCAATTGAAGGTGATCCAAATAGAACTTCAGCAAATGTTTCAGAAGAAACTGCAGATTCTAAAGTGGTTCCTGCAAATATAGCTGTACCATCAGATTTTCAAGATGAAAATGGAAATGCTAGATCTGATATAGTTGCAAAAATAAATCTAAGTGCAGGAACAATATTAACAAAAGATATGTTAACAGTAAGTTCAGAAACACTTACAGATGACTTAAGAAAACAAGAATATAATATGTTATCATTACCTGTAGATTTAGTTGATGGAGATTATGTAGATGTTCGTATGCGTTTATCAAATGGACAAGACTTCATAATTGTATCTAAAAAAGAAGTTTCAATTCCATCAATAGCGGGGGCTCCAGTAAATGGAACAATAACCATAAATCTTGCTGAAGAAGAAACATTAGCTATGTCTTGTGCAATAGTAGAAGCATATAAAGCAAATGGAATAGAATTATATGTATCAAGATATACAGATCCAGGAATGCAAGCAGCAGCAACGCCTACATATACAGCAGATGCAGCTACAAGAGAATTAATAAATCAAAATCCAAATATTGTAGAAGAAGCAAAAGCAGCATTAGCAGAAAGATATAATAATCAAAACAATATAAGAATAAGAGAAAACTATATTAATGGAGAACTAAATAAAATAGAAGAAGAACAAAGAATGTCAAATCTACAAACTAGTGTTCAAGAACATATGGAATCACAAAGAGAATTAAGACAACAATACTTACAATCACTTGAAGATGCAGCGGCTGCAGCAGATGCATCAGCAAGTTCTTCAAGTTCAAGTAATACTACAACAGAGGAATAATATAGGAGGAAATATGAAAAAAGTAGGATTTATAGGAGCTTACGATAAAACAGATTTAATTTTATATGTTGCTAAAATCTTAACTGTACTTGGTAAAAAAGTACTAATAGTGGATTCAACAATAACACAAAAAGCAAAATATATTGTACCAGTTTTAAATCCTACTATGTCTTACATAACAGAATTTGAAGAAATGGACGTAGCAGTAGGATTTAAAGATATAGAAGGAATAGCAGCTTACTTAAATAAACCAATGAATCAATTAGAATATGATTATGCATTATTAGATATTGATTGTGCAGAAAATGCAATGAGCTTTGATGTACAAGATTGTATAGAAAACTTTTTTGTAACATCTTTTGATATGTATGCAATAAGAAGGGGACTTGAAGCATTAAATATGTTTCAAGTTCCAATAAAAATGACAAAAGTGTTGTTTGCAAAAGAAGCAACAAAAGAAGACGATGATTATTTAAACTATTTATCTTTGGGTTCAAAAGTTATATGGAAAGATGAAAGAGTATATTTTCCATTAGAAATGGGAGACCAAGAAGCAATAATAAATAATCAAAAAATTTCTAAAGTTAGATTTGAAAATTTAACAAATATGTATAGAGATGGATTGGAATATATTGCGAGTAAATTGTTGGGAGATGAAATACCACCATCTAGAATAAAAAAAGCTATAAAAGAAATTTAATATTATAAAGGAGTATGCAAAATGTCAATAATTTCATTTTGGACAGAAGATACAAAAGAAACAGGTCAAACTTCAGTGGCAATAGCTGTCGCAACTCAAATGGCAATACAACATAATAAGAAAATATTATTAATTTCTACATATGCCAATAACAAAGAATTTGATGCTGCTTTTTGGAAACCACAAGTTGATAGAAAAAACTTATTATCGTTTTTAAATTTAAATAAAAAAGTTGTAGGACTAGAATCTGGTGTAGAAGGATTAATGAAAATAGAAGGAACAAATAAACTTACACCAAATTTAATAACAGATTATACAGGAATTATATTTAAAGATAGATTAGAGATTTTATCTGGATATAATGGAGTACCTACAACAGCAATTAATGATTTTTATGTGTCATTAATAAAAAAAGCTACAATGGTTTATGATATTGTAATTGTGGATTTGCCAAAGGGAATAAATCAATTAGCGCAAGACATATTAACAATATCAGATGTTGTGGTTTATGGTATTACACAAAAGCGTCATTCGATAGATGAATATATGTCTTCAAGAAAAGATGGATATACAGCTAAGATGAATAATTTACTTGTTTATATTGGAAGATATGATAAGTTTTCTAAATATACTCAAAAAAATATTTCTAGGACAACTAGAAATAGAGATATGTTATATCCAGTAGTATATAATACATTATTTTCAGATGCATGTGATGAGGGAGTAGTTGTAGATTATTTTTTAAGAATGCAAACTGTTACAGATAAAAACCGAAATACAGCATTTGTAGATGAGATAAAAGATTTAATAAAAGGGATACTATTTAAAATAGACGAAGTTCTAATGAAAAGATAAACTTATGGAAGGAGTTTCAAAAGATGATTCTTAATATTGTTTTAATATTAGCAGTAGCATTAGTTTTTGTAGCGATAGTTTATAAATCTATACAAAAAAAGCAAAATGCAGAAGTAGAACAACAAGTTAATGTTGATGATCAAACATATACGTTACAAAAAATGACTGAATATATAAAGAAAAGACTTGATGAAATAACAAAAGTAAACTTGTATGATTTAGGTTTAACAGAGGAAGAATTGAAAAGAAGAAAAAATAAAAAGTATGAGTTAAAAAAGGCTTTAAAAGGTTGTACATATGGAGATGTTAATGACAAGAAATATGTTAAAGAGCTTATGTATGACATACTTGCTAAAGAATATGGAGTAGATGAAACAAATATATCTAAATCTATACCTTTTGATATTCCTTCATTATTAACGCCACAAGATAAATTTGACATTATTATATATATGTATAAAAAAGAATTTGGATATGAAGCTTTAACTGAATTAATAAAAAAATATGATTTAGCAACATTAAAATATGTAGCAGGTGATGCAAAACCTTGTTATGTAATTACAGAAGAAGAAATAAGTGATATATACGAAAAAGAAGGGTTAGTACTTACTTTTGATGACAAATTAAATGTAGTTGTACAAAGAATATATCAACACTATAAAGGATATAGTTCTATAGATGAAGTAAGAGATATGAATATTGATGGTGTATCTGGAGGTGTATCAGGTCTTCCAGAAAGCTTTTTAAGCCAAGTTGCACAAACAGATGGTGATTATTTAAATGAAGTTATGGAACATAAAGTACCACGTGCTTGTGATAGTATTTGGATATTCTTCCAAGGTAAATCTATACGTTTGGCATTTTTATCTTTTGGTTCAGAAGCAGAATTAAAAAGAGTTTGTCAAAATATATATAAATACAATAATCCAGGACAATTATCTGACACAAATGGTTATAAGATTAATGAAATGAAAGACGGTTCTCGTGTTGTTGTTGTTAGACCAAGTTTCTCTGAAACATGGGCATTTTTCGTAAGAAAATTTGACGTAAAACGTGCAACACTAGAACAATTAATTACAATACCAGGAAAAGATGAAGCAATAGCTTTACTAAAATATTTAGTTAAAGGAGCACGTATAGTTTCACTTACTGGTGAGCAAGGTTGTGGTAAAACAACAATGCTTATGGGTATGATAGAGAATATTTATGAAACAATGAACATAAGGGTTCAAGAAACTGCATTCGAGCTTCACTTAAGAAAAATTTATCCAACAAGAAATATTTTAACATTTAGAGAAACAGAAACAATTTCTGGACAAGAAGGTTTGGACGTTCAAAAGAAAACTGACGGTTCTGTTAACATCATCGGTGAGGTTGCTACAGACCCGGTTGCATCTTGGATGATTCAAGCAGCTCAAGTTGCTTCTAAATTTACATTATTTACACACCATGCTAAAACATTCCCAGATTTAGTTACAGCTTTAAGAAACTCTATGCTTAGAACTGGTGTGTTCACAAATGAAAAAACAGCAGAAGAACAAGTTATCCAAGTATTAAACTTTGATATTCACTTGGTAAAAGACTTTAGAGGTAGAAGATATATAGAAAGAGTAACTGAATGTATACCAGTAGAAGAAAAAAATGAATATACATTTGATTTTAGAAATGAAAAAACATTAGAAGGAAAATTTGAAAAATTCTTTGATAATGCAACACATTACTTTACAAAAATAACAAATAAACAATTATATACATATAGAAATATTATGGAATATCATGATGGTGAATATGTACTTACAAACAGAATTACAGACCATAATATTCAAGAAATGAGACTAAATATGGATGATAAAGATTTAGCTGAATTCGATAAATTTATAGAAGAGCATTGGGGAATAAAAGTATCATCAGACGAAAGACCATCAGAAACAGTAAAATCAACAAGAGGAAGAAGACAAAAAGAAACTAATGAATAGTATGAAAGGGGTGTACAAACCTTAATGTCAAATCAAGTTTTATTATACTTAGTAATTTTATTAGGTGCAGTTTTTCTAGTAATAATACTTGCATATTTACGACTTAGAAAAAAAATGCAAAGTGCACAGTATAAACAATTACAACAGTTAAAAAGAGGAACACAAAAAACTGCATTTTCATCAGACATTATATATCAAAAACTATATTTAAAGTATAGAAAAATTCCGTTAATTAAACGTTATTTGTTAAAATTGCGTAGAAGACTGGAAATTATAAATATTGATGATGAATACTTAACAAGAAAGCAGGCATCTAAAATTTTAACAAAAGGTTTAGTTGTGGTTATCCCTCTTACTATTCTTATAATATTTTTAGCTAACAGTAATTTGTTATTATTAGGTATTTTAATAATATTTGAAATATTTATATTAGATAGTATGATAGATGGTATGGTTGACAAAATAGATAATAATTTGCTTAAACAACAAATTGGATTCTTTGGTGAAATAAGACATGCTTATCACGAATTTAATATGGTTGAAGAAGCTATCTACCAGACAGCACAAGATAATGAACTGGAAGTTTCTAGACAAGCAGAAAAAATATATGAAGTATTAATTTCTGATGATCCAGAAATGGAACTAGAAAAATATTATGATGTTGCACCTAATAGTTATCTAAAAGAATTTGCTGGAATTTCATATTTAACTAAAGAATATGGTGATAGAAAAAAAGATGGTGCATCATTATATCTTAAAAACTTAAATAATATTACACAAGAAATGCAATTAGAAATTTTAAAAAGAGATAAATTAGACTATGTATTTCAAAGTTTATCTGTAATTTCTATAGTACCAATGTTATTCTTAGAAGCAATTAAAAATTGGTCAGTTAGTCAATTCTCTTTTACAAAGAGCTTCTATATGGGAAAACAAGGTATGATTGTACAAATTTTAATTATAGTATTAACATTTATTTGTTATACTCTAACTAGAAAATTAAAAGATAATGGTTCTGTAAATACAAAAACACAAAATACAGAAAATCCATGGCAAGAAAAATTATATAGGAAAAAACCAATTAAAAAGTTTGTGGATTTATTTATACCTAAAGAAGGAACAAAAGATTATAGAAAACAAAAAGAATTACTTAAAGATGCGGCATCACCACTTAAACTTTCTTGGGTATATGTAAATAGACTAACATTATTCATCGTAGTTTTTATAGCATCAATATTTATTATGATATATTTACATAAATTACAAGTGGACTTTATATATTCTGAGCCTACAACCGAGTATGATCTGATAGGTAGTATGGGACAAGATGACGAGGCAGAGGCAATGGAACAGACTGAAATAGACAATAAATTCTTAGATATGTTTAAAGGAAACTTGAAAGCAACTCAAGATGATATTTTAAAAGCAATGAAAAGATCTGAAGAATATGAAGAAGCGACAGATGATGTACTTACTGCAGATTCGGAAAGAATATATGAAAAATTACAAATTGTTAATGGCGAATATTTAAAATGGTTTGAAATTTTATTAGGATTAGTATTTGGACTTATTGGATATGTGTTCCCAATATTACTATTAATATTCCAAAAGAAGATGAGACAAATGGAAATGGAAAACGAGGTTATGCAGTTCCAAACGATTATATTAATGCTTATGAGAATTGAAAGAGTCAATGTAGAAATGATACTAGAGTGGTTAGAAAGATATGCAAATATCTTTAAAGAACCAATAAGTAAATGTGTTAACAACTACGAAGCTGGTGCTTGGGAAGCACTAGAACAACTAAAAGAAGATATATCATATCAAGACATGATAAGAATTGTAGAAAGCTTACAAGCTGCAGTTGAAAAAATTCCAATTGTAGAAGCTTTTGATGAGTTAGATACAGAAAGAGATTATTATCAAGCCAAAAGAAAAGAATCTAATGATAGGTTAATTTCTAACAAAGGGCTAATTGGTAAAGGTATAGGTTTTGCACCAATGGTATGTATGTTCTGCGGATATCTAATTGCACCATTAGTATTTATAGGATTAACAAGTATGCAAAGCTCATTCTCTACAATGTCTACAATGTCATAAAAGGAGAAGAATATGGAAAATGCATCAAAAGCTTTAGTGATTGCTGGTGGAGTATTAATAGGATTACTTTTACTAGTTTTGTTAGTTTATACTTTTAGACAATGGGGCGATGCAGAAGCCACTAAACAAAAGGAAATAGAAAGTCAAAGAGTTGGAGATTTTAATAAAAGTTATTTGTCATATGAAAAGCAAGCTTTATATGGAAGTGAACTTTTAGGCTTAGTTAATAAAATGAGAGATTATAATGTATCAGATGATATAAAATATAATGGGTTTGAAAAAATGAGCTTAAAAGTTAAAATAAATGGCGGAACTGGAGATCTTTTTGAAAATAATGGTACATACGATTTAGAAGATATCTATGATAGAATTTATAATACAAGTAAATCAACAAGTATTATAAGTATTAAAAATAGATTTTCTAATATTACAGATCCACAATGGGAAACATTGGCTAAAGCTAGTAGTGATGATCAGACTTTTCAAAAATTATGTACTCCACAAGGACTAAATATTACATATTCTCCAGAATTACAGGAAGCAGCAAAAGAATATTATAAATATATACAATTTAAAAGAAAAGAATTTAGACATGTTGATACTAGCCTTTTTAGTAATGGAAGAGTAGATACAATGGAATTTGAAGAAAAATAGTAAAGGAGGGGCAATCTAATATGGAGAATGCATCAAAAGCATTAATAATGGCAGGTGGATTATTAATTGCATTAATGATTGCCTCAATAATGGTATATTTATATGCAGACTATGGTAGAAGTGCAAAAGAGATAAATGACAGAATCCACGAAAGACAAGAATCACAGGAAAGAAATGAATATACCAAATATACAGGTTCACTAGAAAATACAATGTATGATGTTATAACTGTTGTAAATAAGGCTAGAAATGATAATGCAAATAAAGGTATTGTAGGAAATACTGGACATAGAGCTTATATAACAGTTAGAATTACGAATTATACTGATTCTTCAGGAATAGCAAAAGTAAGACTTGAACAAAGATCTACAGAAGAACTTAATAAATTATTAGAAACTTATTTAGGCCTTCCAAATCCACCTTTTTTTGAGTGTGATATAAAAGAAAAAGATGGATTAATTTCGGAAATTATATTTAAAGCAATTTAATTTCTAATAATTGTAAAATTATTTAAAACAAAAAATATTTACAAATATTGTTGAATGATGATATAATAACAGAAAGGGTGCATATGAAAAGAATAATTTGTATAATTTTAGTAATTGTAATTTGTATAGTTATATCTATTGCATATGCATATTCTGGGTATAAAAAAGAATATAATGAAGTTCAGAACTTTAATAGTAATTTTTCTCAATATATTGACAAAGAATTTTATGGAAATGAACTGGCAACTATTATAAATAGAGCAATAGATAATAATGAAAAAAATAAAATTCCAAAAGATTCAAATGGAAGATATATAGAAGATGAAATGTATTCTATTAAAGTAGATATATACATAACTGATAATGAAACAACATATTCTATGGAAACAATAAATTTGGGAGGAATTTCTAATTTTGTTAGTTACTATAGTGATGTTAAGTTTAAATGTACAAAAGTAGAATATCATAAAAAAACAAACAGGATAAGTTATTTATATATTGAACAAATATCTTAATTTAGTTAATAAGGTTTTTACAAAAATATAAATTATAA
Source organism: uncultured Clostridia bacterium (assembly GCA_944390295.1). GTDB lineage: Bacteria > Bacillota > Clostridia > TANB77 > CAG-508 > Merdicola. The sequence continues at coordinate 21,857 of CALXPV010000009.1, forward strand.
AAAAACAAAGGAGGAATTTATTATGGAGAATGCGTCAAAAGCATTAATCATTGCAGGTGCTATATTATTAGCAATCTTAATTATCGCTTTAGGTGTATTTATTTTTAACCAAGCAAGCGATACAGCAAATACAGATCAACTAGTAAGTACAAAAGCAGATGCACACAACAGAACTTTCCAAAACTATGAAGGTTCAGGAAAGAAAGGATCACAAGTTAATTCATTAATTGATGAAATAAGAAAAAATAATCAAACTTGTGATGCAGATGAATTAATAACATTAGAATTTACAGGAGTAACAGGAGTAACTACAATTACACCAACTGAATCAAATAGACAAGCATCAGCATATTCAAGTGCAAAAGCTAAAATTGATACAAACGAAGTATATACAATATCAATAGAAGAGTTCCAAGATGACGGACCATATGCTGGATGGATAACAAAAATAAAAGTAACAAAAGAAACAGCAGCTCCATAGTCTAGGAGAGTAAAATAACAAATAAAAAGAGGAGGGTAATTAATGGAAAATGCAGTAGAAGCGTTTAAAATGGCAGGTTTTATATTATTATTTGTTATAGCTTTAAGCATTGCAATGATTACCCTTACTCAAGCTAAAACTACAGCAGATAGCATAGTACAAATGAAAAACAAACAAGAATCATACCAATATATAGAACTATCAGCAGGAGAACGTAATCTTTCTAGAACAGTTACATTGGCAGATATTATTCCAACTTTATATCGTTATGCTTCAGAAGAATATGCAGTTATTTTTTATAAAAATTCATCAAGTACAGCAGATACCAATCAATTACCATTATATGAAAGTGGTAGACCAGGAAATCCTATGAGGGGTGACTTGGATTTAGATACAGAACACTGGGTAGATGCAAGTGGAGAAACAAAATATGAAGCTTGGAGAGGAGATACTACAAAGATAAAGCAACATGTAGATGAAGTTGTACAAAAGCTTTTAAAAGATTATAATAATGCAACATTTACAGAAAAATTGGGGACACAAGAAGTATTAGAAGAAGATAATAATTTGGTTCCTGATATAAACAAACAATACAAAAGAATAATAACATATACTTTAAATTAAAGGAAATAGGAGGTAAATAAAATGGGAGATACAGTAGTAACAATAATAGTAATAGTGCTTGGAGCAGTATTAATGTTTGTGTTTCCTTTAATGTCAGTTGCTGATCGTAGTGATGATGTATCACAATTATCTGTTCAAAGTGCTACTACAACATTCGTCGATGACATTCGTGCTACAGGAAGAATAACATTAGATAACTACAATAAGTTTGTACAAGAAATTAACTCAACAGGAAATACATATGATGTAGTTATGGAAGTAAAAATATTAGATGAAAATCCAGGAAAGAAAACAGCACAAACAACTTACGAAAAAATAGGAGAGAATGTATACTATACAGAATATACTTCTCAAATTTTAGATGAATTAGGAGATAGCAGTAATAATAATACAAAGTACTTAAAAGAAGGAGATGTTGTAACTGTTAGTGTAAAAAATACAAACACAACAATTTCTCAATTATTAAGAAACTTCTTCTATACTGTAGCTGGAAATGACTATGCAACTATTGGAGCTTCACAAGGTGGTATAGTTACTGTAAATGGAAGAAATTAATAGTAAAAAGAAGAATAGGGGTGTCTTGTAAAAAACACCTTTTCTTTTATTGTATAGGAAAAATCGACAGATTTTACGTATACAACAAAAGAAAGTTTCATTGGACTGTGCCAATTGCAAAGCAATTGTGTACAAAGGCGAAGCCACTTCTTTTATTATGTAAGAAAATAGTCAAATATTTTTTTACATAATAAAAGAAGTTTACAAGTGATAAAGTGAGGAGAAAATATGAAATTACAAGGTTGGATTATTATATTTGCAATAATTATTATACCAATAATATTAGTAATGTCTACATATATACAATTACAAATTAGCTATGTAAATACTGCTTCTAGTTATGATACGTATTTAGATAATGCAACTTATGATGCAATAAAAGCGTTTCAAATAAATGAATTAAATAGTAATACACAAAATATAGCTCAAGAGAAAATAAGAGATGTAGAGGCATCTATAAATACTTTTTATAATTCTTTAGCAAGTAATTTTGGACAAAGTGGATATTCACAAGACGAGCTTGCTTCTTATGTGCCAGCGTTAGTATATACACTATATGATGGATATTATATATATACAAAATACAATAATGTAGTTCAAGATGATGGTACAACAGAGGGAACTATCAATTTAGATTCTACTGATTCTACATATGGAGTTAAACCTTATGTATATTATTCAGCAAGATATAAAGATTCAGGAACTAACAAAGAAGCAGTAATAAATTATACATTGGACAACTATATAACAGTTTATTATACTTCTGATGGTGGAAATACTTATGAAACATATTCTGGTTTTTTAATAGATTTAAACAAAGCGAATGCAACAAATCATACTTATAATAGTGTATCTATACCAACAGAAGGTATAGCAGAGGCAAATCAGACAACATATGAAATGAATCCAAATAATTACCAAGAAATGAATTATGCATATATAACAAACGACCAGGGAAGAAGAGAAAAAGCTTATTGGGACGATAAAACAGATCCAGCCAATCCAAGATGGTTTAAATATAATGTTGATGGAACAAGAAATTATCAAGATAAAAACATGTTGGCACAATTAGGTACTACATATAAAGAAGATAATAGCGCACAAAGATATATAGAAGATGCTGTAAAGTTTACAAATGATATGAAAACTGTATTAGGATGGATACAAATTGGAGAAATAGTAGATGTAGATAACAAACTAGATTTAGGTATATCAGATACAAACGAGAATGAGGATTTAATTGATTTTTCAAATTCTGGAAAAATGCTAGATACATTTAATGAACACAAATTATATGTAATGAGAAATTCTATAAATACAAATTTAAGAGCAACTATTGCAAAAATAAATGAAAACTCAAACAATCCTGCCAAAATGCCAACACTAACAGAAGAAGAATGGACTAAAATATTAAATAACACTTGTTTGATATCATTTATGGAAGGTCAAATAATTGGTAGTGGATACTATATGGGATATAGCATAGTTACTAACAATCTAAATAGAGAATTTGTAGACCCAACATTAATATATGTGTTAGATAAAACAGAAAGAGTTTGTCATGATATTAGACATTTTGATGGATTAAACACATCGCATGAATTACAAGGCTTTAGAAATGTAGATTTTGAATCTAAAAATTATATCGCAACAGATGGTACAAATCAAAAATATTATCAGCATAAAAATGTTATGTTAGATTATGCATGTTTAGTGGATTCGGCTAAAATAGTTACATCAACCGATTCACAAACAGAACAAAATGCAGACGGAAATTACTCGGTTGATATAGAAGAACTGATAGAGGCTAAGGCACCAAATGAACAAATAAAAAGAATTTATTATACAGCATTATTTAGAGAACGATACAATTCATATAAATCAAATGTATTTGAACTTTAGGGACAATCCTTAAAGTTCAATTTTTTTGTATATAGAAACCTTTCTAGTATCAAAATTAAAAATTAGGACAAACTAAAATAGAGAGGTTAATATGAAAAAGTTTTTTAAAATTTTATTGATTTTAACATTAATTATAATACTAGTATATGTTAGCAACGTAACTTCTATACCGGATAATTTAATACTAATGCAAGGTGAAGAACTTAATATAAAAACAATGTTTGGACTAAATTTAGCAAATTCTTCAGGTCAAACAATAGAAGCTATGGCATCAGATACAGAAAAAATATCTAAAGAAGTAGGCAAATTAGATTTATCATTAAACTTAGGAAATTTTTCATTAAAAGATGTAACTGTAAATGTGATACCAAATACAGTTGTAATACCAGGAGGAGAAGCAATTGGGCTAAGGCTATATACAAGTGGTGTTTTAGTAGTAGGAATGTCAGAAATAGTAGGGACAGATAATAAAAGTTATTCACCATATAAAGATTCTGGATTACAAGAAGGGGATATGATAGTAAAAATAGATGATAAAGCAATTACATGTACAAGTGACTTAATTACAAAAGTAAATGAATGTAATGGAAATTCGGTAGAAATAACATATGTAAGAGATGGAAATAATTATATAACAGAAATAAAACCAACTAAAACAGAAGAAAATGAATATAAACTAGGATTATGGGTAAGAGATGCTGCTGCAGGTGTTGGAACAATAACATATTATGACCCAGAAAGTCAAATGTTTGGAGCATTAGGACATGGAATATTAGACATTGATACAGATCAATTAATAGATATTGCAAAAGGAGAAGTAATAACTAGTAAGATACTTTCAATAGTAAAAGGAGAGAAAGGAAAGCCAGGAGAAGTACAAGGAAGCATAGACAATGGGAAAGTAATTGGAGAAGTATATAAAAATACTAATTTTGGTATATATGGAAAATTAACAGATGTAAGTTTAATAGAAGGTGGAAAAACACTAGAAGTAATGCCAAGAGATGAAGTTAAACTTGGAAAAGCAACAATTATTTGTACATTAGATGATAACAAAAGAGAAGAGTATGAAATTGAAATAGAAAAATTATATACTTCTACAAATAGAAATAATAAGAATATGATAATTAAAGTTACAGATAAAAGGCTTTTAGAAAAAACTGGTGGTATAATCCAAGGAATGAGTGGATCACCAATATTACAAGATGGAAAATTTGTAGGGGCTGTAACACATGTTATGGTAAATAATCCGGAAAAGGGATATGGAATTTTTGCTGATACAATGTTAAAACAAATGAAAGAAGTAGAAAAGAACTAGTTTTAAACTAGTTCTTTTCTACTATTTTATTAGATATATTTGTTACAGTACCTGCACCTAATGTAAGAATAATATCATCTTCTTTTATATTATCCTTTAGGTAATTAATAATTTCATCAAAATCTGAAATGTAGATAACAGAATCTTTTCCTAAAGATTTAATTTTATCAACTAAATCTTGCGAAGAAACTCCAAATCTATTAGTTTCTCTTGCTGCATATATGTCTGTTACAATAATATTATCAAAATTTAATAATGCTTTTGCAAAATCTTCTAATAATGTTTTGGTTCTGCTATAAGTATGTGGTTGAAATACAACCCATGATGAATTATACTTTTTATTCATCAATGCTTTTGCTGTTGCAACAATTTCAGTAGGGTGATGACCATAATCATCAAAAACAGTTGCACCTTTTATAGTACCCTTATATTCAAATCTTCTATGAGCACCAGTAAATTTTTGCAATGCAGATTTTATATGTGTAGAACTTATTCCATAATAGTCACAAAGAGCAATACAAGCTAAAGCATTAAGAACATTATGCATTCCAGGTATTCTTAATTGTACTCTTTCATAAAATTTATCTTTTTTATAAACATCAAATGCTGGAAAACCATTATTATCAAAAACAATATTTACAGCAAAGAAATCTGTATGTTTATTTGTTATTCCATAAGTTAATTTTGTTGCATTTGTATGTTCTAATAAATCTAAACAATTATTATCATCACCGTTTACAACAAGTAAACCATCATCTGGTAATATTTTTACGTATTTGATAAAAGCATTTTTAATATTATCAAATGTTTTAAAATAATCTAAATGATCATTATCAATATTTAATATGATTTCTGCTTTTGGATAAAATTTTAAAAAGCTTTCTACATATTCACATGCTTCAATAATAAAATGCTCACTTGAACCTACTTTGTAATTACCATCTATAGCTTTAAGAAGAGCTCCAACTTGTATAGTAGGATCTTTTTCAGCTTCTAGAAAACACAAAGAAACTAAAGAAGTAGTAGTTGTTTTTCCATGTGTACCAGAAATACCAATAGTGTCATTGAAAGCTTTTGTAAGCATTCCTAGGAAGTCACATCTTTCACAAGTTGGTATGTTAAGTTCTTTAGCTTTTTGCATTTCTGGATCATCTTCTTTTATTGCTGCAGAATAAACAACAACATCAGCTTTAGCTAAGTTCTCAAAATCGTGTCCGATTGTAACAGGAATACCATTAGAAATTAATTTTTCTACTATTTCTGAATTAGACATATCAGAACCAGTAACTGTTACACCGTATTTATAAAGGATTTCGGCGATACCACTCATACTAACACCGCCAATTCCTAACATATGTACTCTATTATATTTTTTTATTAAATTCAAATTAGGCATTAAGTTCCCCTCCCATTGTGAACAAATAAAATTATACAATTATTATGTTTTTTTTTCAATATAATTATTACTATTTTATGATAAATATTTCAAAATTGTTAAAAAATTAAAAAAATAGAAGGAAAAAAAGTTTTTTTGACGAATAATATAAGTGTACATATAAAAAATGTACAAAATATTTAAAACTTTGGAAGGCGGTGCTCAAATGCAAATTACAGATGTACGTTTAAGAAAAGTAAATTCAGGAAACAGAATGAAAGCAGTAGCTTCTGTAACATTTGATAACGAATTTGTTGTACATGACATAAAAGTTATCGAAAAAGATGGATTATTTATTGCTATGCCTAGCAAAAAAGCTCAAAATGGAGAATTTAAGGATATAGCTCATCCAATTAATGCTGAAACAAGGGAGAAAATTCAAAACGCTATAATTGAAAAATATAACGAAACTCCTGATAATAATGAAGAAGTAAAAAACGAAGAATCTGAAGAATCAGCAGAATAATATAAATTATAAATTTAAGATATAGCTTAGGCTATATCTTTTTTTGTTCTATAGGAAGAAGTTATTTTTGATATACAACAAAAATAATATTGCACAGAAAAATTCAAAAGTATAAAAAAGTTTATAAGATACTTTTTTTGAATTATTCGTTATGATAAAATGTAAAAAAGAATAAGGGGGGATACTATGGAAACTAAAATAGTTGGAGAAGATTTACCAGTAGTTGTATGCAAATTAAAAGCAGGAGAAACAGTACTAACTGAAAATGGTGGTATGAGCTGGATGGATAATGATATAACTATGAAAACAACAACAAATGGTGGAATTATGAAAGGTCTAGGAAGAGCCTTAGCAGGAGAATCAATTTTTATGAATACATATACAGCAGAAAAAGATGATGTGGAAATAGCGTTTGCTTCATCTTTCCCTGGAGAAATATTAGAATTTGATTTAAAAGAAGGAGAAACAATAATAGCACAAAAAAGAGCTTTTTTATGTGCAGAAAATACTGTAGATATTTCTATGCATTTTAGAAAGAAAATAGGTGCAGGATTTTTTGGTGGAGAAGGATTTATAATGCAAAAAATGACTGGACCAGGAAAAGTATTCCTAGAAATAGATGGTAGTTTAGTAAAAAAAGAACTAAAAGCAGGGGAAAAATTAAAAATAGACAATGGTCACTTAGCAGTCATGACAAGCGGAGTAGATTTAAATATAGAAACTGTAAAAGGTGTAAAAAATATTGTTTTTGGTGGAGAGGGATTATTTTTAACAACTTTGCAAGGACCAGGAACAGTGTGGATTCAATCTATGCCTGTTTCAAAACTTGCTAGTTTATTTTACATAGGAGGACAAAATTAAAGTGAATGGAAAGAAAAATGTAATTATATCTGCATTAGTAATAGTATTTATTATAGCAATAATTGCTTTACCAAAAATGATGACAGCAAAAACTCAAAAAATGAATGAGTTAAATTATAATATAACATTAAATGAAGATAGCAGTATGAACGTAATAGAGACATGGGATGTAGATATAAAAAATACAGGTACATTATTTAGAACTTTTGAAGATTTAACTGAATATCCAATAACTAATGTTGAAGTAATAGATTTAACAACAAATGATAGATTGACAAATATTAATAGAAGTATGGAACAAGTACCAGAAGGACAATATTATGGTCTGCAAACTACTTATGATACATTTGAAATTGCATGGGGGACAGGAAAAAGTAAGTCTAAAGGAAATATGAAATATCAAATATCATATAAGGTTGATAATGTTATAACTTCATACAATGACTGCCAAGAATTTTATTGGAAATTATTAGATTCATCTAATGGAATTTCATGTAAAAAAATAACTGGAAATATAAAATTATATAAACCTGTTTCTAATATTGAAAACTTAAAAGTTTGGGGACATGGAGCAACTAATGGAACAATAAGAAGAGCTTCAAATGACACAATAGAGTTTGATATAAAAAACTTTAGTGCAGGAACAATGTTAGAAATTAGAAGTGTTGTAACAGAGAAAATTTTTAATACTACTAAAATAGATAATAGAAATGTGTTAAAAGACTTAGTAGACGAAGAAGAAGCATGGGCAGAAGAAACTACTAGTCAAATAAATCAAACAAATAACATTACAATAGCAATTTTAGTTGTGGAAGGAATAATTTTAATATATGGTATATTTAGAATTATAAAATATATTTCTGAAGCAAATGAAGCTAGTAGTAGAATTAATTATAAAGGATTAGATTATTACAGAGAAATCCCTAGAGAAAACAGTTCAACACCTGGAGAAGCAGTATATTTATATAATATGTTTACGGGAAAAGACAAAAAAACATCTATAATTTCTGCATATATTTTGAATTTATGTGTAGAAGGTTATTTAGAAATATATGAAAAAGATAGCGATATGTATCTAAGAATTTTAAAAGAACCAGATAATCTAAAAGAAGATGAGAAAATTGTATACGAACTAATTAAACAAGTTGCAATGGGAAGTAATGAAATAAATATAAAAGATTTAAATAAATTTTCTAAGAAAAATTCTAGAGAATGTAAAGAATATATAGAAGTAATAATTGATAATATAGAATATAATCTAAAAAGAGAAGAGCTAATAGAAAGAAATGTAGAAGCATTAACAAGAGTAAGAAAAGAAAGCATAATGTATTTTGGATTATTTGGATCAATTATAGTACCATTTATGTTCCAATTTACAAATTTAGTATTATTAGCTACAATTCCAATCTTTATTATAGAATTCTTAATTTTAGTAAAAGTAAGAAATAATGCTAATAAATTGTTTAAATTAACACAAAGTGGTGGATATGAAGCCGAAGAGTGGAATGGATTAAGAAATTATTTACAAGACTATTCTTTAATAGATGAAAAAGATGTTTTTGATATAAAATTATGGGAAAAATATTTAGTTTTTGCAACAGCATTAGGTATATCAAAACAAGTAATTAATAATTTACAATCAAAATATCCAGATTTATTTACAGAAAAATATTGGGATATTAATGAAAACGTAAATTCAATATTAAATATGGCATGTAATCCAATGCACTTACATAATAATTATAATTTTATGAGTTTCACAAACGGAGTTGGAATAAATAATATTAGTATTCATACATATACAATTACACATACATCTACGAATAGTGGAGGTAGTGGAGGAAGCTTCTCATCAGGAGGCGGAGGCCGGTGGTGGCGGTGGCCGGAATGGGAGGAAGATAAAACTTAAGAGGGATTTGATGACAGAACTAAAATCCCTCTTATATTAAAATAAAGGGGAAATTTTATATATGAAAATAAACAAATATCTAAGAAATTGGCTTATATATATACTTATATTAATTATTGTTTTCTGTATTATTGGAGTTGCATCTATAATAGGTGATGATAAAATTCAAGTTATGAATAACTTAGATTATAATGTAACATTAAATAAGGATGGAAGTATGAATATTACAGAAACTTGGGATGTATATGTAAAAAATACAGGAACATTATTTAAGGACTTTTATAGAACTGATAAATATCCAATATCAGATGTAACTGTAAAAAATTTAAATACAAATACAGAGCTTGAAGATTTAGGACGTGAAGAATATCAGGTTCCAGAGGGAATGTTTTATGCAGAGCCAATAAATAATAGAACTGTAGAAGTTGCTTTTGGTACAGGAAAACGTGAATCATCTGGAAATGTGAAATATCAAATATCATATAAGATTGAAAATGTTATTACATCATATAAAGATTGCCAAGAATTTTATTGGCAATTCTTAGATGAGTCAAATAGTATGCCATGTAAAAAAGTTACTGGAACAATAAAATTGCCTAAAGAAATAAGTAATATGGATAATTTGAAAATCTGGGGACATGGTAATATAAATGGAGATATTAATAAAATAAGTGCAGATGAGGTTTCGTTTGACGTAAAAAATTTAGATGCCGAAAATATGTTAGAGGTAAGAGTTGTTACAGCAGAGAAGATGTTTAACATACAAGAAAATGAAAAGAATTATAGAAATTTAGATAATATTCTAGAAGAAGAGGCTAAATGGTCTGAAGGAACAAATCAAAATATAAGAAATCACAGAATATTTGTACTAGTATTAGCTATAATAGAAATTATAATATTAGTTCTTTTAATTAGAAAAGGTATAAAATACTATAAAATAAGTAAAAAGGAAGATGACGGAATAAAGAAACATAAAAGATTTAAATATTTTAGAGATATTCCAAGAGAAAAAAGTGCAACACCAGGGGAAGCAGAGTTTCTTTATAATTTTAGTAAAAATTCTCTTTGGGCAAATTCTCATCAATCAGATGTTGTAGCTGCAACTATATTAGATTTATGCCTTAAGGGATATATAACATTAGAAAAACGAGAAAAGAAAATATATATAGCAATTGCAAAAACAGCAGATGGACTAAAAAATGATGAAAAGGAAATTTATAATTTAATAAAAGACGCAATTGGAAAGAATGAATCTATAGAAGTTGGTGATTTAAAGAAATTTGCGAAAGAAAAATATTATAAATATAGTGAATATATAAATAAAATGGCAAATGGTATAAAGAAAAATTTATATGAAGAAGGTATAGTAGATAAGAAAGAGGAGAAACTATATAATGGAGCTAATAGTGGAATTCCAATAATAATTTCAGGTATTTTACTTCCAATTATAATATATAATGCAATTGGCTTAATACCAATCTTTTCAAAATTTTATATTGTAGCATGGGGAGTAGATATATTAGGTAGATTTTTAGATTCTGTACTACTACTTCTTCCGGTAATAATTTTGTTAATATTATTAGATAGAATTAGTAGTAAAGCAAAAGACAAGATATATCAACTAACACAAAAAGGTGAAGATGAACGAGCAGACTGGAAAGGTCTTGCAAAATTTTTGAAAGATTATTCAAAAATAGATGAAAAAGGTGTATTTGATATAGTGTTATGGGAAAAGTATTTAGTATATGCAACTGCTTTTGGAATTTCGGATAAAGTTATAGATGAACTAAAAGCAACATATCCAGATGTATTTACAGAAGAATATTGGCAAGAGAAACAATCAACTACAGGAATTATTTATATGGCATGTAATCCAATTTATATACATACACACTGTAGCTTTACAGATTTTACTGGAAGTATACAAACTTCATACAGAACTATGACATCAACAGTAGCGTCACATTATTCGTCTTCTAGTGGAGGCGGAGGAGGATTCTCATCAGGAGGCGGCGGCCGGTGGTGGCGGTGGCCGGAATGGGAGGAAGATAAACATAAGAGGGATTTAGGTAATAGTACTAAAATCCCTCTCTTATTATTTTGAAATTGAAAATGGCCAAAACCTAGTAAAAATATATCTTCAAAACTAGTTTTGAAAGATGAAAAACGCCGAAAAAGGGAGAAAAAAGGAGATAAAAAGAGATAAATATATATACAATACAACTATTAAATGTTAAGAATATAAAAAAATTGAAAAAATAGGAATTTAATGTATATAAAGATTGAAAAAACATAGAATATATAGTATAATAATACTTACGTGTGTGTAGAAATTAAAGGAGAGTGAAGAGTATTTTAAACAATCAAGACACAGAAAACCACACTAAAGAAATTATAAAAATAGCTAAATATTTATCAATAGCATTACTATTTTTAATGGTTGTATTATTTAAATATAATGCATTATATAAAGTTACTGCTAATGGTGAAGAATTAGGGTATATAAGAAATAAAAATGAAATTCAAAATGAAATAAATGCAATAATTGAAAATAAAGAGGATGGAGTAGCATTTAAAAATTTAGAAATAGAGCCAGTATATGAACTAAAATTTGTAAGTAACAAAGAAGATAATAGTGAAGATGTATTAAATAAATTAAAAGAAAATATTTCTACAACATATACAGCTTATGGAATAACTATAGATGGTAAGATAGAAACATATGTAGCAACAGAAACAGAAGCAGATAAAGTAGTAGCAGACTTACAAAAAGAATATGAAGATAAAATGGCTGTTGAAATTGGAGTAAAACAGGTTTTTGAAAAAGAAAAAATTGAAACAGTTGAGGAAAAAGTGGCAATTGCAGATTTAAAAGAAGATAATTTAGATGCAAAATTAAAGAAATTAGAAAAACAAGAAGAGCAAGCAAAAAAGAAAAAAGCAGAATCTTCTAAAAAAGTAGTAGTTGCTGTAAGACCTGTTTCTGGTGGTACAATTACATCCAGATATGGAGAAAGAAGTAGTGTACGTTCTAGTGCACATACAGGTTTAGACATAGCTGCTAAAAAGGGAACTACAATAAAAGCAGCAGCATCTGGAAAAGTAACATTTGCTGGATACAAAGGTTCATATGGATATATGGTTAAAATAGATTGCGATAATGGGTATGAGATGTGGTATGCTCATTGTAGCAAATTATATGTTAAGAAAGGACAAAAAGTTTCTGCAGGTACAAAGATTGCAGCAGTTGGATCAACAGGAAATTCAACAGGTCCACACTTACATTTTGAAATAAGAAAAAATGGTAAAACATTAAATCCTCAAAAATATATGTAATTTAGAAAATTGAATAAAAAAGCAAAAGCCTGACTAAAATGTATAGAAAATATTAGTCGGGCTTTACTTCGTTAGAAAAATAAAGTAGTATATATATTGGTACTAATGAATTTTATACAGAAAGGACGAACTAGATGAAACTTATAAAAAGTATACAAGATAAGATAGAAGAAAAAAAGGCAGAAACAAGAAAGAAAAAATTGGTTAAGCGATTTGAAAATATGCCAGATGATGAATTAATGGATTTTGTTTCCGAAAGAGAAGATGATGTTATAGATGGAGATTCAGAAACGAAAGAAACTGTAACAGAGGCAATAAAACAAATTGGTGAATCTGAAGAACAAGTCAAACTATTAACAGAAACTCCAATCGGAGATGAATTAACAGGAGTACAAAAAACAGAAATAGCAAAAACAATAAGTCCAGAGGTATTGCTAGATAAACATGGCAGAGATTTAATAGCAGATTTACCTAAAAGTGCAAGATTTGAAATTGTACGAAGAGTAATTACTAGCCAAGAAGTTAAAATTGGAGAGATGACATTAGGAGAAATAGATAGATCAGTTAAAGGAATTTATAGAATTGTTAATTATGCAAACGATTGGAAAACTATAAGATATATAACTTCAACCAAAACAAGATTGAAGGAATTAATAGATGAGCCACGAAAAGCTAATGAAACAACCGGAAAAGAAGTTGCAGAAGAAATTGAAAGAAGAAAGAAACAAGCAAGACCAATAAATAGAAAATTAGTTGCAATAGCGGCTAGAAAGGTAGTCGCTAATTATGAACAAATAGGATATAGCATGAGAATTATGGAATTTATGAATGCATCTTTACCTTTAGATGAGTTAACTGATAATATAGATGTGCAAAGACCTAAAGAAGTAATAGAAGCAAGGCTAAAACGTGCTCAAAAAGATTATTTCTTAGAACAAGTTGAGGAAGAATCTTCAGAAGAAATGAAAGATATAATAGCAGATTTATTATCAAAAGAGGAAGAAAGAGAGAAAAGAGGTAAATTAGCCAAAATAAAAAGAGATGCTGGTGAGTATGCTGTACAGCAAATAGCAGATATTGCACAAAATACTGATTTATTAAAAGAAGAACAAGATGGCGAAGGAAGAGAGGATTAAAATCTTCTCTTTTTTTGCATAGTAGAAAAGTTTTCCTGATAAGAGAACTTTTCTACTAGATAATAATAACAAATATTGACATATAAAAATATTTTGTTTCTATTGACTTTGCTATATGAATAGGATATTATTAAAATTGTATAATTATATAAGGAGGCGTTTTTTTTATGGCTGAAACAAAAAATGATAGCAATAAAGTAGAAAAAATGATTAATGATTTAGTAGAAAGAGCTAAAAAAGCATCAAAAGAATATATGAAACTAAATCAAGAGCAAGTAGATAAGATTGTTAAAGCTATGTCTATGGCAGGATTGGAACATCATATGGAACTTGCAAAATTAGCAGTTGAGGAAACTGGAAGAGGTATTTACGAAGATAAAATTATAAAGAATATGTTTGCAACAGATTATATATATAA
>CALXPV010000010.1 GCA_944390295.1 uncultured Clostridia bacterium
AATTTTACATCACCATATAATCTTTTTATTGCTTGTGCCATAATATGTGATGTTGTATGCCAATAAGCTTTCTTTCCATCTAAGTCATCATCTTGAAATGTATGAATTACTAAATCACAGTCTTCATTAATTTCATATCTTAGATCTTTAATATCTCCGTTAATTTCTCCACATGTTGCTACTCTTGCTAGCCCTTCACTTATTTTTTTAGCTACATCTAATATTGAGCTACCTTGCTCTACTTCCATAATAGAGCCATCCTTTAATTTTAATTTAATCATATATATCCCTCCTAATTTATTAATAACATTTACGATATTTTCCCAATCTTTAATTTTGGGAATTTAGCTATATAAAGCGTTCAAAAAGCACCCCTACGAGTCTTTATAACTCATAGGAGTGCTTTACACGGTTCCATCCTAATTTTTATCTTAATTAGATTATAACGTTATCAACGCCATAGGTTATTAGCCTAGGTGCTTAAAAAGGTAGTTTTTCAATTAGCTACATCTAAATTAGCTTTCAGCCTATGGCTAATTCTCTCTAAAGATAATTTCTAATTTACTTTGTCTTTTTATTGCATTATACTTTTTCAGCAATCTTTGCCTCTTCTTGAACTTCATTAATTTTAATATCTCTAACATGGTCAATTTTCTCCCATGTAGTGTCTCTTTTGAATAATACTTTAAAGTTTATTAAAAGCCATGAACCTAAGAATAATGGATAACATAGTAATCCTTTAATCATTGGTCTTATTGGTCTTTTATCTAACTTCATAATTAAAATACCTGTTAATATTGGTAAGAAAAATGTTGGAATAATATATCTTGCATAGTTTGCAATTAAATCCATTGTAGTCATACCATTATTTAAATACATTATTGCATTTATTAATAATAAAACAATTGCAATTACAAACATTGGTATACTTCCTAAAACATATAATAAACCATCAAAATTCATTAATGTTTTATATTCTTTTACACCTTTTGCAAGTTCCTTAGTATATTTTTGTATACATTGAATGTGACCAACACTCCATCTGGTTCTTTGTGACCAAGATTGTCTAAATCCTACTGGTTGTTCGTCATAAACAATTGCATCTGTTGCCCAACCAAGTTTTCTTCCTTTTATAATTCTTTTTAAAGAAAATTCTATATCCTCTGTTAAGGTTTCTGTATCCCAACCATTTGGTTTTATAACATCAAATTTTACCATAAATCCTGTACCATTTAATAATGGTGATAAACCTAAGTTATATCTTGCCAAGTGGTAGAAACGGTGCATTGTCCAGTAGAATATTGCATATCCTGCAGTTACCCAACTATCTGTTGGATTTTTAATATCTCTATATCCTTGAACAACATCCTCACCTTGACATAGTTTTTTATTCATTGCCTTTATAAAGCCTTTATCTACAATATTATCTGCGTCAAATACAAAAAAGGCATCATATGGAGCATCTTCCTTTATTTTTTGTTGTAAAAACCATTGTAATGCGTAGCCTTTAGTTTTCTTTTCACTATCAAATCTTTCATAAACAATGGCACCTTTTTCCCTTGCTATTTTGGCAGTATTATCTGTACAGTTATCCGCAATTACATAAATATCATATAAGTCCTTAGGATAATCTTGATTTTTTAAACTTTCTATTAAGTTTCCTACTACTGCTTCTTCATTATGTGCAGGAATAATTGCCATAAATCTATGGTTTTTATCTGTTAATAGTGGCTTTTCTTTTAATTTTACAAGTGAACATACGCTTATCATTAGTTGATATAGCCAAAATATAGTAAGAACCCATACTAGTGCTTGTTGAACTATATATAAATATTCCATTTTTTCCCTCTCTTTATTTTATTTATTATATAATATTCACTACATTTACAATTATACTACCTTTATGCCTTTTTTGCAACTTTTGACGAAATTTAAGAAAATCTTAATATTATTTGTTTTCTTCATTTTCATCATTATTTTCTTCTGCATCTTTTATAGACAAGTTTATTCTATCTTGATCATCTATTTCTATTACTTTTACTTTAACAGTATCACCTTCATGAAGTACATCTTCTATATTTTTGATTCTGTCATTTGAAATTTTAGAAATATGAACTAATCCTTCTTTTCCACTTCCTAAATCTACAAAAGCTCCAAAGTTCATTAATTTTATAACTTTTCCTTCATAAACTTGTCCAACTTCAAATTCTCTTACAATATCTTCTATCATTTCTTTAGCTCTGTTAGCTTGTGCTTCATCTGAAGAATAAATATATACTTGTCCATCTTCTTTTATATCTATTTTTACACCAGTTTCATCAATAATTTTATTTATTGTTTTTCCACCAGTTCCAATTACATCTTTAATTTTATC
Organism: uncultured Clostridia bacterium; assembly: GCA_944390295.1. Classification (GTDB taxonomy): domain Bacteria; phylum Bacillota; class Clostridia; order TANB77; family CAG-508; genus Merdicola. The sequence continues at coordinate 2,375 of CALXPV010000010.1, forward strand.
TACTTTTATTTTCATATTAACAATTCTTGGTGCATATTTAGAAATATCAGCTCTTGGTTTATCTAATTGTTTTAACATAACTTCTTCTAATATATATTTACGTGCTATTCTTGTTCTTTCAAAAGCTTCTTTTATAATTTCATATGATAATCCATCAACTTTTATATCTACTTGTATTGCTGTAATACCTTTTTCTGTTCCACCAACTTTAAAGTCCATATCTCCAAAGAAATCTTCTATTCCTTGAATATCTGTAAGCATTACATAATCATCTGAACCATTTGGATCTGTAACTAATCCTGTAGAAATTCCTGCAACTGGTCTTTTTATTGGAACACCTGCATCCATTAAAGCTAATGTACTTGCACAAATACTTGCTTGTGATGTTGATCCATTTGAAGATAATACTTCTGATACAACTCTTATTGCATATGGGAATTCTTCTTCACTTGGTAATACTGGAACTAATGCTTTTTCAGCTAATGCTCCATGTCCTACTTCTCTTCTTCCTGGTCCTCTTGATGGTCTTGCTTCACCTACACTATATGCAGGGAAATTATATTGATGCATATATCTTTTGCTTTCTTCTGTATCAATACCATCTAGCATTTGTTCTTCTGACATCATTCCTAATGTTGCTATTGATAATACTTGTGTTTGACCTCTTGTAAATAATGCACTACCATGAACTCTTGGAAGTAATGCTACTTCACATGATAATGGTCTTATTTCATCTATCTTTCTACCATCTGGTCTTTTATGCTCATTATAAATCATTTCACGTACACATTTTTTTTCTAAATCATGTATACTTGTTGCTATATCTGGCATTATTTCTTCTGTCTCTTCTTCTCCACGTTTTTCTGTAAAATATGCAACTATTTCTTCTGTTAATTTATCTATATTTTCATCTCTTACTTCTTTGTCTACTGCTTGAACAGCTTCATACATTTTTTCTTTATAATTTGTTTCTACTTCATTATAAATTTCTTCGTTTACTGCAAATGATTTATATTCAAATTTTGGTTTTCCTATTTCTGCTTTTATCTCACTTATAAAGCTACAAATTTTCTTTATTTCTTTGTGAGCTTCTTTTATTGCTTCTAGCATAATATCGTCTGGTATTTCATCTGCTCCAGCTTCTATCATTGCTATTTTATCTTGTGTTCCTGCAACTGTAAGTGTTAATCTACTATTTTTTCTTTGTTCTTCTGTTGGATTTATTACTATTTTATCATCTACATATCCTACTGCAACAGCTGCTGTTGGTCCTCCAAATGGAATATCAGAAATTGATAATGCTGCTGAAGCACCTATCATTGCACATATTTCTGGCTGATTGTCTTGTTCTACTGATAATACTGTTGCTACAACACATACATCATTTCTAAAATCTTTTGGGAATAGTGGTCTTAGTGGTCTGTCTATTGCTCTTGATGTTAAAATCGCTTTATCACTTGGTTTTCCTTCTCTTTTAGAATAACTTCCTGGTATTTTTCCTACTGAATATAATTTTTCTTCATAATCTACTGATAATGGGAAAAAGTCTATTCCATCTCTTGGTTCTTTTGATGCTGTAACATCTACTAATACTACAGTATCTCCATATCTTACCAAGATACTACCATTAGCAAGTCCTGCTAATTTTCCTGTTTCTAGCGTTAATTTTCTTCCTGCTAGTTCTGTTTCATAAGTTTTAAACATATTTATCTCCTCCAATAATAAATTTATATACTTATTTATTATTAGACGTAACCTCTATTCTAAATTATTTTACATAGTTCAGAATACAAGCTACTCTCTAAGATAATAAATAAGTATTTTATATACCATTTTAGGGCGTGTAAAAACGCCCTAAAGTTGTATCCTATTTTCTTAAACCTAATTTTGCAATTATGTCTCTGTATCTTTGAACATCTTTTTTAGCTAGGTAGTTTAATAAGTTTCTTCTTTTACCTACCATTTTTAAAAGTCCTCTTCTAGAATGATTATCTTTTTTATGAACTTTTAAATGTTCTGTTAATTCATTAATTCTTTCTGTTAAAAGAGCTACTTGAACTTCTGGAGAACCAGTATCTTTTTCATCTCTTTTATAAGTATTAATAATTTCTTGTTTTCTTTCTTTTGTCATTATTTACACCTCCTAGTTTTTTTATTCCTTAAACTGAGCAAAAGTTAGGTGTTATTATCCCCTTTAGCTAAGTATAAGGTACCCGCCAATATTTTACTACATTCTATCAAGAAAATCAAGTATTTTGCGCATGTTATGTTGATATTATTATATTATTTATTTATAATGTGTGTAATAATATAATTTTAGGGGGATTTATGCATTTATCATATACAAAAACTGAAAATGATAATTTTAATAATGTTTTTCAAGTTCTTAAAGATTATTTTCAGTTATCAGATAGATTAATTACTAAATTGAAAAAAAACAAGAAAATATATTTAAACGACAAAGAAACTTTTTCTAGGCAAACAATTTGTAATGGCGATATTGTTTCATTTGTTTTAGATTTTGACGAAGATAATTCTAATATTGTTCCTAATAATATACCTTTAGATATACTTTATGAGGATGATTATATGCTTATATTAAATAAACCTGCTGGTATTGCAATTCATCCTTCTATTTTGCATTATAATAATAGTTTATCCAATGGAGTTAAATTTTATTTTGATAAATTAGGTTTAAAGAAAAAAATTAGAATTGTAAATAGATTAGATAAAAATACTTCTGGAATTGTGGTATTTGCAAAAAATGAATATATTCAAGAATGTTTCATTAGACAGATGAAAACTGGCGAATTTAAAAAAGAATATTTAGCTATAGTTTGTGGCATTTTAGAAAATTCATCAGGCACTTTAAATTTTCCAATTGCAAGAAAAGAAGGTAGTATTATAGAAAGATGTGTAAATTCTAATGGAGATCCAGCAATCACACATTATGATGTTTTAAAAACTTTTAATAATCTTTCTTTAGTTCACATCGTTTTAGAAACTGGTAGAACTCATCAAATCAGAGTACATTTTAGTTATATAAATCATCCAGTTTTAGGTGATACTTTATATGGAAATCCCTCTGACCTAATTGCGAGACAAGCATTACATAGTTATAAAATTAGTTTTATTCATCCAATAACAAAAGAAAATATAACCATAACAGCGCCTCTACCAAGCGATATGAAGATTTTTGAACTTTAGGTGAACTTTAGGGACGGTCCTTAAAGTTCAAATTTTATGTAAATTCAAGTAAGCTATATTCTTTGTCTCTAAAGTTTTTTCTTTTAAAACGCAAAAAAGGTGGTTTCCCACCTTTTTTTGCATCTCAGTCATAAACCTCGAATCCTGCCTTAGTGAAGGCAGCCAATTGTCTAAGAGAATCTATTATTTCCCCCGGGCAACTTTCTAAAATCGCGTTGACTTTCTTTCTTACATTTTCAGCTTCTCTTATTTCGACATCTTCACCGATATTTATAGAGTAGTTCTCGAAATCATCTGAAGAAAACTCTTTTTCTCCTATTTCAACACTGGCTCCATTTATTTTAATATCAGCATCTGTATCTACACCAAAACCATGTGGTGAAAGACAAATCTTTTTGCCTCCATCAATAGAAAATGCATTATTAAAATCTGGATAAACAAGATATATGTTTTTTCCCGGTGCTGTCAACAGTGGATATAGCCTACATGCCCAATGACATCCAATTGCCACAGAATTAATTGTAGGCATACCATAATGTTTGGATGCAACAACTCTTTTATCATAATTCTCTCCGAGAATTTTTTTTGCAAGATAATCATTTCTGTCATAGTTGTATTTTTCCAAGCATTTTGCAGTTGAATAAAATTTAACAGCATCTTTTCCTACGATATATCGTAAATATCTATCAGAATGAATGTCATATACTGTTTTTATCTTGTCGTAAAACCAGTTGTCTGGCATCACGAAGAGCCCCTTCTCTTTGTTGTCCTGCTGAAATTCGTTTGCAGAAGCATGAAGGACTAAATACTGTCCCTTCTGCAGACATTGTGCTCCATTTGCTTCCATAAGTGAAATCATGTGATTTCCTTTTGCATAATTCCACTTATATTTTGAATCTTTTAGAGCTTTTTCCACTCTAATCTTGAATTCCATTATAGGAATATATCCATTTATTCGATATATTCCAACACCGCAAACATTCATTGTGGTGTCAACTGGAATAAATGGTATATCTGTCTCCCAATGTGCAAACATTCCTGTTGGGAATCCTCCACACAATCTATACGCATATGGCGGAATTCCTAAATCCGGCATAGCATATACTTCTGCTCTTTTTTCCGTTCCAGACAAATCGGTCGCGACTTTAGAAAGTAACTTTTCAGTAATTTTAAGTTCATGAATTAAAGTCCGCTGAACTTTGTCCGGATTCGAAATTAATACTTGCATCTCTCTTCCTCCTTAATCTTATTCTATATTAAGTATTATTAAAGCAATCTTTCAAGATTATATACTCGTTTTTTTATTATGTCAATTTCTTTGTCTTTGCTATAGCAAAATTAATATAGTTCTTTTATTTTTTTGATTTTATGTTGACCTTTTGAACTTTAAGGACCGTCCCTAAAGTTCAAAAGTGACAAAAAAGACCACGGTTAAGTGGTCTTTTTTGATATATAAGTAAATCTGTAAGCCGGGTTCTGTCTTGGACAGTCATTTATCTAGCCCATATGTTACCACATGGTTCAAGCCACCAATAAGAGGACGACGAGCAGTCTTAACCCTCAAGCTCGGTGTTGCTCCAGATGGGGTTTACAGAAGACCAGATATGTCACCATATCTGCGGTAAGCTCTTACCTCACCTTTTCACCCTTACCTTTTACAAGGCGGTTATTTTCTGTTGCACTTTCCTTAAGGTTTCCCTCACTGGACGTTATCCAGCATCATTGCTCTATGGAGCCCGGACTTTCCTCGTACGCTGCCTTTCGGCCTTGCTATACGCGACTGTCTAATTTACTCTTATTTATTTTAACATTTTTATGCCAAAAGTCAAGTTTACTTGCTTATTTTTCATCTTGCCTCTTTTCTTCTGTTTCTTGCTATATCTTCAATCTCTGCTAGTTTTTCTGGATCTTTTAATTTGTCTTTTAATTTTTCTCTATCTATAATTAATATTACATTTGTAAACTTTTTAAGTGGCATCGTTCTTTTTGGATGTTTATCATATGTATATACTCTTCCCTTCTCATCTTCCACATATATGTCTTCTCCTGCATCACTCTTATACAAACTATTTTTAGAAACATCAAATGTAATTCCATAATCTTTCATATCAATATCTTCATCAGGATTAATAATTTTCTTAATTTCCTTTAATTTATATTTCAAATCTTTTTCGTTATTACATTTTTGATTTATATATCTTTTGCTGATTAAATCAATTGTTGAACCTGCTGTAAATTCAGATATTCTATCAAAAAATCTTGCATCTTCACGAGAAAGTCTTATATTTCCATCTTCATTCATATCTTCTTTTGTTACCATTAATCCATAATATAACGGATACAAACTATCTGCATCAGGAATACATATTCTTGCTAAACTTCTTAATTTTTCATCTTTTGTATTATCATATACTTCTAGTATCCCTTTTAAAAATTCTATATCATTATATTTTATGTATTCGTCTAAATCCACCTCTTCTGGTCTTTTGTTATAATTATGTTCCAAAAATGTTTTTAAGGAATATTCTTCATCTGATTCTAATAATTCTTCCGAAAATTCTTTATATATATGTTCAAATAATTTACCTGTTGAAGCGAAATAATATTTTTGATAATTATTAAATCTTGCATCTAAGAATTTTTCTATTTCTGGTAAACATTCACTTGAAAAGACAGGAACTAATTTACCTTTTCCATTTATAACTACTTTTTTTATACTAACTTTTTGTAATAAATCTGTAATTTCTTCTGAATTATCGTCTTTTATTCCATATGCCCAACTATCTCTGGCTAAAAAATCTCCTCTATCAACATCTATTTGCCCTTCAAATAAAATATTTAAGCCTAAAAAATCTCTTTCTTCTACCTCATCAAGTAATTGGGGCAAATCTTGCCATATTCCATTTAAAGTTTCGTTGATTTCTTCATCTTCTTTGATTATCCTTTTTCCTATATCTTCATGGAATCCTTTTGGTAAATTACATATCGTTTCCATTGTGTGTGAAAACGGTCCATGACCAATATCATGTGTTAGTCCTCTTATTAGCTCTGCGACAATATATTTTTCATAATGATATTTTTTTACCATTCCTGCTATATTTTTGTTTTCTAAAAGGTGCATACATAGTTCCAGTGTTCTTGCATATGTTCCTTTGCTATGTTCTGCTCTAGAATGTTTTAGATTATTATCTCCTAAAAATTTTGTTCCTAGCTGAAAAATTTTACTCATTCTTCTAAAAGCCTGTGTTCTCATTAATCTAGCAATATTTTCAGTATAATAAATCACTCCATCATTTGCATATTCCCCTTGATTTCTACTAATTATATGATCTGATTCAAACGTAATAAGATTTGGTTTTTCATATAAAAATCTATAAAAATTTTCTACTTCATTATATCCTATATACATATTAAACATCCTTTTCCCTAATTTTGCCTTTATAAAATGATTGTTATGTTTCAATTACAATCTAGTAAGGCAATTATATCACATTATTTCAAGAAAAAAAGATGATATTAATATTTTTATAATTAACAAAAATAGGGATTTAGAATTTACCTAATTCCCTATAAAATGATTAATTCTTCCATTGTATCTTTATATTTCATATATAATAGTTCCTTATCTTTATTTCCAACTGCTTTTTTAAATTCCTGTATTAATATATATGCTTTATTTATATTGTACTGTTTTTCAGATAAATTAGTATCTTTTGTTACTGGTTCAAAATTTTTTTTAGCTAAATCCAAATAATTGTTAATATCATCCCATTTTTCTAATTCTATATTTATATATGCATAAACTATATTACTTTTTGTTTTTGCAATATTTATATTGCTTTCTTCTTCATTAATCTGTTCAGTGTAAATAGCTACCAATCCATATAATTTAGCAAGTGATGCCATTGTATTATTTTTGTCTTTGTTTTTTATATGTCCAACACAAATATTTAAATTATCACTAAATTCTGTAATTTTTCCACTATCCACATTTGCTTTCGATAAATCTACCAATATTGCAGGCCAACTTGTATTTAGTCTTTCTATTTGTATTCCCATACTTTCCCAGCTAAATCCTTTGCTATTACTTAATATCATACTAGAAATCATATTAAAATTAGTAGAATTGCTTTCTGTCGCCTCATCCTCTTTTGAAATTTCGTTTACGTTTTCTGTAGATTCTTTAATTATCATATCATATTCTTGTAAAGTTATATTATTCATTTTATTAAGCATTAGTAATAAATAATCATCTAAATATTGTAATTCAGCAATAATTTTTTCTTTTAACTCTTCTTCATCTTTTTTTTGATATGAACATCCTGAAACACTAAAAATCATTAATATTACTGTTATAGCAGTTATAACTTTTTTTAAAATGTAATAATTATTCTTTTTCGTATGCATATTTCCTCCAAATTTATTTTTTCATATTATTTCCTATTTTTATATTTATATACATTGCATATTTTTTTGAACAATTAGAAAAAATAATAAAAAGTTAACATTTTTGTATACATAAAAATTGGAGGTCAATATGCTTGCAAGCGTAAATTTATTTAGCACTAAAGAAAATGAAATTAATAAATTTTTAGAATCTTTTTATCAAAAAAAAGTAGATATTAATGATCTACTTTCTTGGTCAAAAGAATATAATAATCCAATAGAAATCGCTGATATAATAGGTTGTTTTGTAGACAATAATTATAAATACCAGCTTGGAATGTGGATTTCTTTGGATCCCGGTGTCTTAATAAATATTACAGACTATAATGCAGATTTAATTATAAGATATTTGTTTGAGCGCTTTCCATATTAAGCCACTACCAAAATTAAGCCACTTTCCAAATCTTTGATTTGGTAAAGTGGGCTAAGTTGCAAAGCTAACTTCCACTATCACTGGTGGTCTATATTCAAATCTCATCCACTTTAATTATTTTTCCATAATTATTGTTACTGGTCCATCATTTACTAAAGAAACTTTCATATCGGCTCCAAAAATTCCATGTTCTACTTTTTCGATTCCATTTTCTTTACATTTATTCATAAAATATTCATATAATTCATTTGCTTTATCTGGTAATTCTGCTTCTATAAAACTTGGTCTATTTCCATCTTTTGTATCTCCATATAAAGTAAATTGTGATACTATTAATAATTCTCCATCAATATTTTTTAGTCCTAAATTCATTTTTCCATTTTCATCTTCAAACACTCTTAAATTACATAATTTTTTAGCCAAATAATCCGCTTCTGCTGTAGTATCTCCTTTTTTTACTCCTAATAGTACCATAAATCCTTTACTAATACTTCCTACAATATTTCCATCAACTTCTACTTTTGCTTCTTTAACTCTCTGGATAACTAATCTCATATTTCCTCCTTTTTTAATTCCCTATATCAAACTGATATAGGGAATATTACTAAAACTATTTATTTTGCTTTGCTCCACAATTTGGGCAATACTTAAATTCTGAATCCATTTCAAAAGAACAATTTGTACATTTAACTTTATCTTTTAGTTTCATCATTTCTTCATTTGCTCTTTCAATTTGTTCTGATATAGTATCTACTTTATTTAACTCGTCTTGTATATCTTCTAGTGTTAATTCTTCTTGTGCACTATATTTTAAATATACTTTTTCTCCTATTTCTGTATAAAGTTCTTGAACATTTGACTTATAAGTATTTATTTCCATTTTTAATTTTGCTTCTTTTGCTAATTTTCCTGTTTTTTCTGCTGTTACTTTATAAGTTTCTGTGGCTTTCTTTCCGATTTTATTAAATATATCCATAAGAATCCCTCCATTAAATTTATACATCGAAAGCAAAAATTACTTTATTCAAATTTTTTGTCACGAGTCATAAGCATATTTACAGCTTTTTTAGGATCTAATCCATGATATAAAATATCATATACTCCATCTACTATTGGCATTTCTACATTATGAATTTTAGAAAGTTCATATGCAGCTTCTATATTGTCTATACTTTCTATTACCATTCCAACTTCTTTCTTAGCTTCTTCTATTGTTTTTCCTTCTCCTATTAATTTTCCTGCTTTTCTATTTCTACTATGTTCACTAAGACAAGTAACAATTAAATCTCCTAATCCACTAAGTCCATATAAAGTATCTTTTTCTCCACCTAATTTTACTCCAAGTCTTGCAATTTCTCCTAATCCTCTTGTAATAAGTGCTGCAAAAGAATTATCTCCTAATCCTATTCCTGCTGCGACACCTGCACAGAAAGCTATTATATTTTTAAATGCTCCTCCTATTTCTACACCTCTTACATCTCTAGATGTATAAATTCTAAATTCTGGAGACATAAAACTATCTTGAACATCATATAATATTTCATCATGTTTTGATGCTATAACCATTACTGTAGGTATTCCTATAGATACTTCCTCTGCATGACTTGGTCCTGATAGAACTCCAATTTTAGCATTTGGCATTTCTTCTTCAATTACTTTATCTAATGGTAAAAGAGTTTCTTTTTCAAACCCTTTTGAACAAATAATTATTGGTTGATTTGTTACATATTTTTTATATTCTTTTACAGTACTACGAGTAAATTTTGATGGTGTTACATGTAATAATATTTCTGAATTTTCGATTACATCTTGATAACTTGTGCTACATTCAATTCCATCTGGTAATGTAATCTTAGGTAAAAATTTACATTTTCTTTCATTATTTATTAAATCTGCCTCTTCTTGCATAAAAGACCATACTCTAATTTTGTGTCCAATTTTTGCTAAATGAACTGCTAAGGCTATTCCCCAGCTTCCACTTCCTATTATTCCTATGTTTTTCATTTGTTTCACTCCTTATTTAAAACTTATTCTGTTTTCTGTTCCATTTAATATACGTTTTATATTTTCTCTGTGATTAAATGCTACAATTACAGCTAATATTACACTGTAAATAAAGTATCCATTTCCTAATCCTGTTCCTTGTACAATGTAATATTCTCCTCCAATAAAAATTGTTAATACAGGAAATAATATTGCTGCAGCCAAAGCACCCATTGATACCATTCTTGATAATGCTATTATCACAACTGCAAATACTAAACATATTAATCCTATTTGCCAATTTGTTAATAATAATATTCCAAGTGATGTTGCAACTCCTTTTCCACCTTTAAATCCGAAAAAGATTGGAAAAGTATGTCCTAATACTACTGCTATTCCTGCCACTTGTACTAATAATGCACCATTTGAATCTTTCATTATTTTTCCTACAATTATGGCAATACATATTGCTACAATACCTTTTAAGATATCACAAACTAATGTTATTGCAGCATATTTCTTACCCAAATTTCTTAGCATATTAGTGGTTCCTGCATTTCCACTTCCTTTTTCTCTTATATCATATCCAGCTTTTTTCTTACTTATTAGTACAGAAAAATTTATACTTCCTATTAAATAAGCTACTATTGCCATAATTACATATTCCATATCTTTCTCTCCTTTATTTAGTTTCTATAGTTTTCCCTTTTTCTCTTACAATAAATCTAATAGGTGTTCCTATTAATCCAAATTCATTTCTAATTTGGTTCATTAAATATCTTTGATAAGAGAAATGAAATAATTTTTTTACATTTACGAAAATAACAAAAGTAGGTGGTTTTGTAGAAGCCTGTGTTGCATATAAGATTTTAAGCCTACGTCCTCTATCTGTTGGTGGTTGCCTTACTGCTACTGCTTCATTTATTATTTGATTTAATGTTGCTGTAGGTATTCTAATTGCATTTTGACTTGCGACCATATTAATCATTTCAAAAAGTTTATTTATTCTTTGTCCTGTTTTAGCTGATATAAAAATTATTGGTGCATATGATAAATATGCCAATTTTTCGTATACTTCTTTTTTATATCTTTCCAATGTTCCATTATCTTTTTCTAGTGCATCCCATTTGTTAATTACAATTATTACACCTTTTCCAGATTCGTGTGCTTCTCCTGCAATTTTAGTGTCTTGGTCTGAAACTCCTTCTGTAGCATCTATAAGCAATAAACATACATCTGCTCTTTCGATTGCAAGTTTTGATCTCATTACACTATATCTTTCTATGTTTTCGTTTACTTTTGATTTTCTTCTTATTCCAGCAGTATCTATAAATACATATTTACCATATTCATTTTCAAATTCTGAATCTATAGCATCTCTTGTAGTTCCTGCAATATTACTTACAATTACTCTATTTTCTCCTAATATTTTGTTTATTAATGAAGATTTACCAACATTAGGCTTTCCTATAACTGCAACTTTTACTTCTGTTCCAATTACTTCTCCTTCATTTTCCTCTGGAAATTCCTCATATATTGCATCTAAAACATCGCCTATTCCTTTTGCATTTGCTGCTGAAATTGCATATGGATCACCTAATCCTAAATTATAAAACTCATAAATTTCGTCTTCTACTTTTCCAAAAGAGTCTGACTTATTGCAAACTAATACAACTGGCTTTTTTGATTTTTTTAGCATTATTGCTATATCTTCATCAGAAGCTGTAACTCCTTGTTTTATATCTGTCATAAAAATTATTACATCTGCTATATCTATCGCAATATTAGCTTGATTACGCATTTGTACTAAAATTTCATCATCTGATTCTGGCTCTATACCACCCGTATCAATTAATGTAAAATTTCTGCCTCTCCAATTAGCCTCTCCATATACTCTATCTCTTGTTACACCTGGAGTATCTTCTACAATAGATATTCTTTGTCCTATTATGTAATTAAAAAATGTTGATTTTCCAACATTTGGTTTTCCTATTATTGCTACAATCGGCTTTCCCATTGTTTTCACCTCTGTTCCATTTTATACTATTTAATAATTCTAGTCAACATTAAGATTTTTGTTCTAATTATATTGCATATCAATAAATCTATCAATTTTTCTGTGCAATATTTTTTGTTGTATAGTGAAAAATAATTTTTCCTATACAACAAAAAAATATCCCTTTGCTTAGGGATATTTTTTATATATAATTAATTGTTTGCTGAATTTGTTTCCTTAACTACAACTTCTTCTCCATTATAGTATCCACATGTTGGACAAACTCTATGTGGCATTACTGGTTGATGACAATGAGAACATGTTGCTAAGTTTGGTGTTTCTAATTTCCATGTTGATCTTCTTTTATGTGTTCTTTGTTTAGACCATCTTCTTTTTGGTTGTGCCATTCCGATTCCCTCCTTTGATTTATAAGATATGTCTATATCTATATTATTTATTGCATAATTTCGTTACTGTAATAGTATACTAGCATTTTTTAGTTTTGTCAACACTTTTGTTTATTCTATTTTTGATATTTTAAAATTATCATAATCAATTTCATATTTACGATTTGTTTCATTATTTGATTTTATAACTATTGAATTATCATCTGTATTTAGTGCTGCATCTAACCCTGTCTCTCTTAAACGATTTACTGTAACAATACCTTTTATTTGTTTTATTTGATTTTCATCACCATTTGCTTGTGCAATCATAGCTACATATTCTTGGTTATTTTGTAAATCATCCTTTGCCAAATTTAATGCTCTTTGTACTTGTGATTTAAACTCATCCTCATCAAAGGCATCTACTATTCTGCTCCATTTTAGAGATCCTTGATAATTTATAGCATTAGCATCAAATCCTAATGCAGCTAATTTTGTAGTATATAAATAATTTAATCTATCTCTTATAGCATTATAGTTTGATGTAAAATCTTCTAATGTCATATCATTTATTCTTACTGAATTCTCTGCAGTTAATTCTTCTACTGTCACCTCTGCATTAAAATCTTTACTAGAATTAAATTTAATATTATTAATTTTATTATGATCATTACTGTTCAATTCTATTGTTAAATTTAATAATGAATCTTCTGTGCTTCCTTCTAGTTTAAAATTTAATGCAAAATCATTTGTTGTTGTTTCTCCAGTTTGTGAAACCACTCTAATTTTAAACTCATTGTTTGCATTTGATGTAACTCTTTCTAGTGTAGTAGTTGTTGTAACTGGTGTTTCTTCATTAGTAGTTTTTGTAATAGTAACTTTTTGATTTTCTGTTTTATTATCATTATCTATTTTGTAAATTTCTTTTCCTGTTTCTATTGTTGTAGTTACCAAACTTCTATTAGCTTCATATGCTGTAATCTTTAATATTTCTTCTTCATCTACAGCATTTCTTTTTAGTTCATTAATCTTTTCTTGTATGTCTTCTTTAATATTTACAGTATATGCTTCATCCATTTGTATAAATTCTGTTATATATTTTAAAGTTATATCATCAGACATTAATTGTTCTAAGAAAGCTATTTTTAATGCTAAAAATTCTTGTGCAGATAATTCTAATACATATGCATTTGCTGTAATAGTTTGTCCATTAGAAACAACATTTACATTTTCCTGTTTACTATAATGATTTTCTGGAATTTGTGTATTTAATAGATTTTGATATCTTGCTAATATTTGTTGTTTGTCATTTGGATCCATGTTTTTATAAATGTTATAATTTATTGGATAAATTTTATTTGGTAATCCATCTGGATTTTCTACATTTAATTTAGTATATACATCTCTTAAATTCTCATTGTTTAGTGTCAAATATTGATATAACACCTCATCTGATTTAATTCCATACAAATCCCCATTTTTTATAACATTAAATGTAAATTGGTCTTGATCATTATATTTAATCTTTGCTACTGCAGATTGTTTTTTATCTAACAAATTACTATTAACTTCATATGTTATTTTTAAATTATTCATTAGAGTATCAAATTGCGCAGTATCAGGTTGTGGAGTAACAATTTGTTCTGGTTCTGCTGTTTCTTCTGTAGCATTTGTATCTCCAGCTATTGTATTTGCTATTCCATTTGGATCAGCAACTAAGTTTTGATCTGTAACAGCATTTGCCATTTGTGACTCTAGATTATTTACTACAGTATTTTCTGTTACTGTATTTACAGGTTGTGTTTGTTCTGTAACTGGATTCTGTACAGTTTCTGTTGCGTTTTGAGCTGTTTCGTTTGTCTGTGGCGTAGCTTCTGTAAGAATTCCTGTTTCTAATGAAATCTCTGCTGTATCTTTATATTTATTATTATTTAATTTTTGATAATATCTATCTAATAAATTTGTATCTACTACATTAAAGATACTAGAATTTTGATATGCATATTTATAAAACAACTCACTATTACTTTTAAACATATCTGTTGCATAACTTAGATATGCAATAACACCACCAATAATTAAAGCTAATACAAGTATTACGGAAAGTACTATTATTAATATTCTTTTCTTTCTTCCCATCATTTTTTCTTCCTCCTCTTTGGTAACTAATTCATTCTTTGTTTAACTGCTTCATATATTATAATTCCTGCTGATACAGATGCATTTAAAGATGTTATTTTACCTTTCATTGGAATTTTTACCATAAAATCACAGTTTTCTTTTACTAATCTACTTATTCCAAATCCTTCACTTCCAATAACTATTGCTATAGGAATTTTATAATTTTCTTGATAATAATATTGTTTAGTATTCATGTCTGTTCCACAAATCCAAACATCATTTTTCTTCAAGAATTTTATAGTTTCTGTAATATTGTTTACTCTTGCTATCTTCATATGTTCTGTAGCCCCTGCAGAAACTTTATTTACTGTACTATTTACTGATGCAGCTCTTCTTTTAGGAATTACTATTCCATGAACTCCTGCTGTTTCTGCTGTTCTAATTATTGCTCCTAAATTATGTGGATCTTCTATTCCATCTAATATTAGTATAAAAGGTTCTTCATTTCTGTTTTTGGCCTCTTCTAATATATCTTCTATTTCGCAATATTCAAATGGAGGCACTATTGCTATTACTCCTTGATAGTTTTCTACCTGAGCCATTTCTTTCATTTGCTTTTTATCTTTTTCTACTATTATTACTTTTCTTTCTTTCGCTTTTGCAAGTATTTTATTTATTGAACCATGTTTTTCTCCTTTTTCAACAAATATTTTATTAATATCTTTGCCACTTTCTAATAATTCCAGTACAGCATTTCTTCCTTCTATTTGATCACTATATTCTTTCATTTTTCCTCCTTTCCAGATATTCTTTTTAAATAATCTTCTAAAAAATTTAATAATGTTTCTAATTTACTAAAATTTTCTATATCTCTATACTCTTTTGATATTTCAATTTGCATACATGGAATTTCTGCTTTTTCAGATATATAATTTGAAATTGTATTTAATGTAGATGCTTTGAAAATTTTATCTATTGTAATATTTAATATTCCATATTCTTTTCCTAACTTTCTAAAGTCATATGCATAACCTGTTTGACTTCTCAAAGTTTTTAAGTTATTTGTTCCTATATCTATATCAAAACCTTGATAGTTTTTAGCTCCATGAATATCCAAAAGAAATTTTATATTTCTTTCTTTTATTACTTCTAAAATTTTATCTTTATATGTATTATTTTCTATATCATAATTAGCATCATCATTATAATTTTTAGTTTTATATATACAATGGCAATTCAAACTTTTTTGTAAAGTAATGGCAATTGTTCCAGTACACATATCTTTTCCTTTTATCTTTCCATTTCTACATTGACTTACACTATGTGGTGCAGATATCAAAATATTATTTTTCCCTTGTATATATTCAAATGATTTATTACTTTTATTTTTATACTCATCAAATTTATTATTTACTAATTGAAATTCTGTTTTAGTTATTTTCATATTTACCTACTACTATTTTTCTATATTTTCTAGATGTCCTTTAAGTGGTATAACACCCCAGCCAATAAGTTCATCAGCAAATGGTTCATAAATATCATTTTTCAGAAAAACTTTTTTTCCAAAATAAAATCCCATTGCTATTTCTGCAAAACTATTTGCACCAATATAATTCTTAATCCCGTTTTTCTCTTCATTTACTACTAACACATAATCTGTTCTTTCATTTTGAATTTCTGAAAAATGTAGCATTGAGTGGTCTCTTTTACACATTGGTACTAAAAATTCTTTTGGTATTACTACTTCAAAGCCATCTTTTTCTAGTTCTTGCCCTAATTTTATTATATAGTCTTTAAATGTTCTACTTCCACACAAAACTAATCTTTTCATTTAGTATAAATACTCCTCTTATTCTTCATCCAACTTTAATACTGATAAAAATGCATCTTGTGGTATTTCTACATTTCCAATTTCACGCATTTTCTTCTTTCCTCTTTTTTGTTTTTCTAATAATTTTTTCTTTCTTGTAATATCTCCTCCATAACATTTAGCAAGTACGTCTTTTCTCATTGCAGATATTGTTTCTCTTGCAATTACTTTTCCGCCGATAACTGCTTGTAATGGAATTGTGAATAAGTGTCTTGGAATAACTGTTTTTAGTTTTTCTACCATTTTTCTTCCTCTATCATATGCAGAATCTTTATGAACTATAAAGCTTAATGCATCGACACTTTCACCATTTACATATATATCTAATTTTACTAATTCTGATCTTCTATACTCTTTAAGCTCATAATCGAATGAAGCATATCCTTTTGTTTTTGATTTAAGTGTATCAAAAAAATCATATATTATTTCATTTAATGGTAAGTCATATATTATTGTTACTCTATTTTCATCAAGATATTTCATATCCTGATATATTCCTCTTCTATTTTGGCATATCTCCATAATATTTCCTACAAACTCTTTTGGAGTTAAAATTTCTGCAGTAACATATGGCTCTTCCATATAACTAATCTCTTGAGGACTAGGTAAGTCTGATGGATTATATAATTCTAAAACTTCTCCATCAGTTTTATGTACTTTATAAATTACTGATGGTGATGTTGTAATTAAACTTAAATCAAATTCTTTATCTAGTCTTTCCTCTATAATTTCTAGATGTAATAATCCTAAAAAACCACATCTAAATCCAAAACCAAGAGCATTAGATGTTTCTGGTTCATATTGAAGTGCTGCATCATTTAGTTGTAATTTTTCTAATGCAACTTTTAAATTTTCGTAATCACTACCATCAACAGGATATAATCCACAATACACCATTGGATTTACTTTTTTATATCCTGGAAGTGGCTCTTTTGTTGGATTATTTTTTAAAGTAATTGTATCACCAACTCTTATGTCTGACAAACTTTTTATGCTTGCTGCAATATATCCAACATCTCCTGCAACTAATTCGTTACAAGGATAATATTTTCCTGGTTCAAAAAATCCTACTTCTGTTACAACAAAGCTTTTATTTGATGACATAAGTAAAATTTCGTCTCCAACTTTTACTTTTCCATCTCTAATTCTGACATAACTAACTGCCCCTTTATAATTATCATAAAAAGAATCAAATATTAATGATTTTAATGGCTTATTTTCATCTCCTGATGGTGCAGGTATGTCTGTTACTATTCTTTCCAAAACTTCTTCTACATTTAATCCAGACTTTGCTGAAATACAAGGTGCATCTTCTGCCGGAATTCCTATTATATCTTCTATTTCTTTTTTTACTTCATCTGGTCTTGCATTTGGTAAATCTATTTTATTAATAACTGGTAATATTTCCAAATTATTATCTAATGCTAAATAAACATTTGCAAGTGTTTGTGCTTCTACTCCTTGGCTACTGTCTACTACTAAGATAGCTCCTTCACATGCTGCCAAACTTCTAGAAACTTCATAATTAAAATCCACATGTCCTGGTGTATCTATTAAGTTAAATATATATTCTTGTCCATTTTTTGCTTTATACACCATTCTTACAGATTGTGATTTTATTGTAATTCCTCTTTCACGTTCTATCTCCATATTGTCTAAAACTTGTGATTCCATTTCTCTTTTTGAAAGAACTCCTGTCATCTCAATCATTCTATCTGCTAATGTTGATTTTCCGTGATCTATATGTGCAATTATACTAAAATTTCTTATGTTCTGCTCTTTATTTTCCATACAAATCCTCCATTTTCAATAAGTTTATTTTATCATAGCAAACATCTAAACGCAATATTGATTTTTTAAAACTAACAATGTTATAATACAGTCCTATAAGGGAAAATGTAACTTATAAATTTTTTTACTTAAGCGGAGGTTTTTATGGAATTTATTTTAGCATCAACTTCTCCAAGAAGAAAACAATTATTATCAACAATTGTAAGTATTTATGATATTATTCCAAGCAATATTGATGAATCTGAAATTAAGAAAAACGAAAAAAATCCTGAGGAACTAGCAAAAAAATTATCTTATGCTAAAGCGTACTCTGTTTTTTTAGATAAATATAAAGAAAATAATGAATATACAGTTATTGGTTCTGATACTTTAGTAGCTTTTGGAAATATAATTTTAGGTAAGCCTAAAGATAAAAATGATGCAATTAGGATGCTAAAATTATTACAAGGCAATTCTCATGATGTATATACTGGAACAACTGTAATTATAAAAAAAGAACATTCTATTATATTTAAGACTGAAGTTAATAAATCTACAGTTTATTTTAAAAATATGTCTTATTATGATATTTGTTCTTATGTAGATACAAAAGAACCTTTAGACAAAGCAGGTGCTTATGCAGTTCAAGGCATTGGTAAGGTTTATTTAAAAGGATTTGATGGAGATTATAATTCTATAATTGGTTTAGATACACATATGATAAAAGATACTTTTGAGAGATATAACTTAATTTAAGGAGTTTATATATGTTAGAAAAAAATTTAGAAAAATTAGAATTTAATAAAGTTCTTGATATTCTTTCTTCTTTTGCAAAAACTAATATTGGAAAAGAATATTGTCTTTCTTTACGTCCAATGACCGATAAAGTAAAACTAGAAAAACTATTAAGTGAAACAAATACAGCTATATTATTAAGATATAAAAAAGGTCAGCCACCTATTGGAGGGATTTCAACTGATATACAAATTTGGTTAAAAGCTTTAAATAGTAATAAAGTTTTATCTATTTCAAGCATTTTGGAATTAGCTAAACTTTTAAAGATTTCAAGAGAAATGAAAAGCTATTTCTTTGATGATAAATTAATCGACCTTGATGACTTCTCTGTATTATATGATTATTTTAATAATTTATATACAAATATATATCTTGAAAATAAAATTTTTAATATTATTTTAGATGAAAACAATATAGCTGATAACGCAAGTTCTGAATTATTAAATATTCGTACATCTAAAAGAAAATTAGAACAAGAAATTCGTGATAAATTAAATCATTATATTTCTTCTTATTCAAAATATCTACAAGAACCAGTTATTACTATTAGAAATGATAGATTTGTTATTCCAGTAAAGGAAGAATATAAAAGTAATGTTAAAGGTTTTGTACATGATATGTCTAATAGTGGCTCTACTATTTTTATTGAACCACTTTCTATATTTGAACTTAATAGTAAAATCACAAACTTAATAGTTGAAGAAAATATTGAAATTGAAAAAATACTTACTAATTTAACTAATTTACTTGCAGATATTTCTTCACAATTAGAAAATAACTTAAATATTATTGGTATATTGGATTTTATTTTTGCAAAAGCAAATTATTCTATTTCTATAGATGGTAATATGCCTATAATAAATACTGATAAAAAAATCAATTTTATAAAAGCAAGACATCCTTTAATTCCAAAAGAAAAAGTTGTACCTATAGATATTAATTTAGGTTATGATTTTGATACATTAGTAATAACAGGTCCAAATACAGGTGGTAAAACTGTTACTTTAAAAACTGTTGGATTACTTACATTAATGGCAATGTCTGGGTTAAATATTCCTGCTAATGAAAATAGTAGCTTTTATATTTTTGATAATGTTTTTGCAGATATTGGTGATGAACAAAGTATTCAAGAATCTTTAAGTACTTTTTCTTCACATATGCTTAATATTGTGGAAATAATGAATAATTCTACTGAAAATAGCTTAGTTTTAGTTGATGAGTTAGGTTCTGGAACAGATCCAATAGAAGGAAGTTCTTTAGCAATAAGCATTTTAGAAGAACTACATAATAGAAATACTCTAACTATTGCTACAACACATTATCCTGAAATAAAAAATTATGCTTTAACTTCTAGCGGATTTAAAAATGCCAGCCAAGAATTTGACATTGCTACTCTTTCCCCTACATATAAACTTTTAATAGGTGTACCGGGAAAAAGTAATGCATTTGCGATTAGCGAAAAATTAGGATTATCTAAAAAAATCTTAGATAGAGCTAATAGTTTTATTGATGCTGACACTATACGTGTAGAAGACTTATTAAAAAGTATTTATGATGATAAACAAACAATTGAAAACGAAAAAGTAGAAATAGAAAATAAATTAAAAGAAATTTCTATATTACAAAAAAATCTAGAAAAAGATAATTTTGATTTAGAGAAAAAACAGAAAGAAATTATAGAAAAAGCAAAAATAGAAGCTCGTGAAATATTATATGGAGCCAAAGAAGAAGCATCACAAATAATTAAAGAAATGCGTTCTGTTTCAAAAGACTCATCTTCTTTAAAAGTTTTAGATAATTATAGAAACAAACTAAATACTTCTTTAAAAGAAACTGTTTCTTCTAATTCTAATGTTTCTAATATAAACTCAAATATTAATATTTCGGAATTAGAAATTGGAATGAATGTATTTGTACATAAGTTTATGACTGATGGAACACTTCTTTCTTTACCAAATAAAGATAATCAAGTACAAGTACAAATCGGAAGTATGAAAACTTTTGTACCTGTTTCAAATTTATCAAAGTCTAAAAAACAAACTAATAACATTAATAATAAAAAATCCGGAATTTCTAAGATTTCAAAATCTAAGACTATTTCTAGCGAAATTAATGTAATTGGACAAAATGTTGAAGAAGCAATTTTTGTTATAGATAAATATTTGGATGATTGTAGTTTAGCCAAACTTAAAACTATTCGAATTGTTCATGGAAAAGGTACTGGTAAATTACGTGAAGGAATTCATAAATTTTTAAGAACTAATCCACATGTAAGCAGTTTTAGAATTGGTACATATGGCGAAGGTGAAATGGGTGTTACAGTTGTTGAATTAAAATAAATATATATACCAGGGACATGATTATATTTTTTCATGTCCCCCATTTTTTTATGTGTAACAAGCAAAAGTTCCTATGTCCGTGCAATATATATAGCAATTTTATATTGCTTTTCTTAATTCTTGTGCATGTTTTATTGATATGTCTGATACTATTCCACTTGATATTCTTGCGATTTCTTGTATTACTTCTTCTTCGTTTAATTTTCTTATCTTTGTTGCTGTCTTTTCATTTTGTACTTCTTTATATATATAATAATTTGCATCGCCTTTTGCTGTAATACTTGCAAGGTGTGTAACTATTATGACTTGATGTTTCTTAGAAATTTTCTTTAGTTTTTCGCCTACTGCATTACCTGCTTTTCCACTTATACCTGTATCTATTTCATCAAAAATCAAAATTGGTACATCATCTACATCTGATAAAACAGTTTTTATTGCTAACATTATTCTAGACATTTCTCCACCTGACGCAATTTTTATTAATGGCTTTTTATCTTCTCCTCTGTTTGTAGCAATCATAAATTCTACTTCATCTGTACCATCTTTATTAAAATCTACTTCTGTTATTTTTACTTCAAATCTAGCATTTTGCATTTCTAAATCTGCTAATTCATTATTAATTTTTTCTGATAATAGCTTAGCTTTTTCTTCTCTATTAGAATGTAATTTCTCTGCAATTTCTAGCATATCGGTCTTTATTTGTTCTATTTCTTTTTGGATTTCATTATTTCTTTCATCAGAAGATTCTATCTTTCCAATCTCTTCTGAAATTTCATTTTTATATTCTAAAATTTCATCTATGCTATTACCATATTTTCTTTTTAGATTGTTAATTTCGTCTAATCTATTTTCTACAGAATTTCTTTCTTCTTCATCAAAATAAATATCTGAATTAAAATGACTTAAATCTATAGAAATTTCTTGTAAATCATAGTAATTACTTTTTAATGAATTTAATGTTTTTTGATATTTTATATTTATATCTTCTATTCTTTCTAAATTTCTTATAGCTATACTTATTGCATTTAAAGCATTTTCATTTATCTGAATATCTGCTTCATTTATATTTTTTGATATTTTTTCTGAATTTATTATTAGTTTTCTTTGTTCTTCTAATTCTATATCTTCATTACGCTTTAGAGATGCATCTTCTATTTCATTTAATTGATAATATAATAAATCTAATTTACGTCTTTTTTCTTTTTCATCGCCATAATTTTCTTTTAATTCTTTATTAAGTTCTAAATATTTATTATATTTTTCTGAATATTTTTTCTTTAAAGTTATAAAATCTTTTCCTAAAAATTTATCTAAATATTTAATATGATTTTCTTTATTTAATAGGTTTTGATTATCATTTTGACCATGAATATTTATTATATTTGCCATAAAGTCTTTTAATTCTGTTACAGTAACAAGTCTACCATTTATTCTACATGTATTTCTTCCATTTTCGAAAATTTCACGTGATATAATTATATTTCCATCAATTGCTTTTTCATCATCTGGTAAATATATGCTAACTTCTACAAAAGAGTAGTTTTCACCTTTTCTTATCATTTCTTTTGAAAATCTTCCTCCAGCAATTATTCCTAGAGCATCTATTATAAGACTTTTACCTGCACCTGTTTCTCCTGTTAAAATATTAAAACCTTTGGAAAAATCTATTGTTAATTCATTAATAATACCTATATTTTTTATATGTAATGTAGATACCATTTTACACCTCTTTATTTTAATTCTTTATTTGCTTTTGTAGTTACTAAAACTATCTCATTTTTCATTTTATATAAATCTAATAAATTGTTTTCGTTTCTTTCTAAATATAGCAAATATTCTATATTTCCCGCTGGTCCTTTTATTGGTGAATAAGTTAAATTTATTATTTTAAAACCAAGTTTATTTGCAAATATTATTATATTTTGTATAACCTTTTGATGTACTTTTATATCTTTTACAACTCCATTTTTGTTTAAATTAACTTTACCAGCTTCAAATTGTGGTTTTATAAGTATAACTGATTTACCTTTAATTTTTAGCATTTCATATATTTTAGGTAATACATGTGTTTCTGATATAAAAGAAACATCTGAACTTATAAAGTCTATTTTTTCTATTTCGTTTGTATCTATTTCTTTTATATTTGTACCTTCCATGTTTACAACTTTTTCATCTTGCAAAAGTTTGTTATCTAGTTGAGCATGTCCTACATCTATTGCATAAACCTTATCTGCTCCGTTTTGTAACATACAATCTGTAAAACCACCTGTTGATGCTCCTATATCTGCACATATTTTTCCTTTTAAATTTATTGAAAATTCTTGGATTGCTCTTTCTAGTTTTAATCCACCACGACTTACATAATTTAACCCTTGACCTTTTATTTCTATTTTGTCGTCATTACTTATAACTTTATTGGATTTTTTTATTTGTATACTATTTACATATACATTGCCATTTTCTATTGCAAATTTGGCTTTTTGCCTTGTGGTAAATAACCCTCTTTTAACTAAAGCACTATCTATTCTTTCTTTACTTTCTATCATTTCATTCCTCGTTTCTAAAACTTTTGTTCGCTATTTATTATATAATATTCTGTTATTTTGTCAATAGTTTTATATTCAAATTTAATAATTTTTATTTCTTGACTATAACAATATTTTGTGATATAAATTATTAGACTTATATTTTGGCCCGTTGGTCAAGCGGTTAAGACGCAGCCCTCTCAAGGCTGAATCATGGGTTCGATTCCCGTACGGGTCACCAAATAAAGCATTACTATTTTTAGTAATGCTTTTCTTTTTGTTTTCTTATACAAAATAATATGATATAATAGATGTCATCAATTGTCGAAAGGAAAGGAGAATTGCAATGGAATTCTTATTAGTAATCTTACTGTTAGCACTGCTTTTGTATTTAGGGCTAATCTCTATTATTTTTGCAGTCACCATCTGCGTTTGCTTTGTAGCCAACTACATTATAAACGCACTTTTCAACCTTGATGACAGATCATCTTCTCTTGAACGGTTTGTCATACTTGTAGTAAAAATAGTTGTTTTTGCAGCCATTTTTAAATTTTTCTTCTAATGGCTACACAACTTTCCCTTGTAGTTCACTGCAGGGGTTTTCTTTTTATATATGAAAGATCGAAGATTTTTATGTATATAACAAGGCCGAAGTTTCCTATATTCGTGCGATTGCGAAGCAATCTGTACATGTGGCAAAGCCAACTTCTCTTATTATAATAATTAAATTTGGAATATTTTTCTTTTCTTTGGATATATTTTTAGTACAAGTTTATCAAAGGAGGTTTTTATGAATTCTGCTAGAATACACGAGCTTTTAAAAAATAAGTCAAAAAGTGAAGTTTTTTATGACGAAAGACCTGTATGGATACAAGAAGTTAATAATAACATAGCCAAAGTTGGATTTATTGATAATTTTGAAGAAAAAGATGTACTTATAGACGATTTATATGAAAAAAATTTATATAATTAAGTCATTATCAAAATCTTAGATTCTGCTTGGTAGGCTATAACGGTTAAAAAAGCTGTTACTAAAAACAGCTTTTTTACATTTATTTTTATATTTTAAAAACTTCTTGAAGAGCCTCCTCCTCCAGAAGATCCACCTCCACCGAAAGAACCTCCTCCAAAAGAAGAGCCACCACCGAAACCTCCTCGTGGTCCTCCAAATCCTCCGATAAAGAATATTCCATGTCTTCCTGTAAAAAATATTATAAAAATTACAAATATAAACATTATTAAATGTGGCATTAAAGACGTAGCATTATTACTAGATGTTCCAACTACATTTCCTTCTTCTGCTCCTTCTATTGTTATCCCATATTCGTTTTCTACTTCTTTTAAAACAGCATTAAATCCATTTGTTATCCCTTCATTAAAATTGTTTTCTCTTAAATATGGAATTATATATTCATCCTGAATTCTACCTGTTTTCCCGTCAGTCAAAACACCTTCTAATCCATAGCCAACTTCTATTCTAAATTCTCTTTCTTCTAATGCGCATAATAGTAATACACCATTATTTTTTTCTTTATCACCTATTCCATATTCTCTAAAAAGCTCTGTAGCATATTCTTCTATAGCTTCTCCTTCTAGGTTTTCTACAGTAACTACTACAATTTGTGCACCAGTTTTTTCTTCTAAGCTTTTGTTCATATTTATTATATAATCTTCATTGTTTGCATCAATTAAATTTGCAGAATCATTCACATAGAATTCACTAGTCTTAGAAACAATCCCATATGAAGTACTTGCTAAGTTTAATATCAGTATTATAATTACAAAACTTATTATTAATTTAATTTTTTTATTAAGCTTCATTAAAGTCAACTGTTGGTACCTCCTCGCTTCCTTCTGTTGCTTGGAAGTATTCCTTTTCCTCAAAACCAAACATACCAGATATTATATTAGTTGGAAATCTTTTTATTTTTGAATTATATTCTTTTACTGCATCATTATAATCTTTTCTTGCTGTAGCTATACGATTTTCTGTTCCTGCTAATTCATCTTGTAAATTAATAAAATTTTCTGATGATTTTAAATCTGGATAATTTTCTACAACTACTAATAAATTATTTAATGCATTTGTTAATTCTTGATCTGCATTTGCTTTATCTGCTACTGTTGTTGCTCCGCTTAATTTAGCTCTTGCTTCTGTTACAGAATCTATTACAGATTGTTCTTGATTAGTATATCCTTTTACTGTATTTACTAAATTTGGTATTAAATCTGCTCTTCTTTGTAACATAGTATCTATAGTTGCAAATTTATTATCTACTTCTTCTGATAATCCTACAACTCCATTATAACTTGATGCAACACCTATTATAATAATTAATAAGATTGCTAATACTGCAATAATTGCTATTGTGCTTTTTTTCATTTTAATTCCTCCTAATTTATATTAATATAACCGCTACACAAGAACTTTATTCTTATGTAACGGTTTATATGTAACTTATGGTAAATAATTTAATGGATTTACTCTATTGCTATATCCTCCTGGTGATTTTCTTACTTCAAAGTGAAGGTGTGGTCCAGTTGAATTACCTGTATTTCCTGAATACATTATCAAGTCCCCTTGATTTACTTCTTGACCAACTTTTGCAACCAAAGAAGAACCATGTGCATATAATGTATATAAACCATTATAATGTTTTATTTTAATGTAATATCCATAACTATCAGATCCACCCCATGTTGATGTTACAACAATTCCGTCTGCTGCAGCATATACTGGTGTTCCTGTTGATACTCCAAAATCAACTGCTCCGTGATATTTTCCACTAGAATAATACATTGTTGCAGTAATACGACCTGAAGTTACTGGACGTATAAATCCTTTTGAACTTACACTACCTCCTGATGAACTTGATCCTGAAGAACCGCTATTTGAACCATGGTTTTTTTCTGCTTCTTCTATTTTATGTTTTAGTGCTTCTTCTTGTGCTTTTTCCTTTGCATCAAGCTCTTTCATTTTCTTTTCATAAGCTTCTATATCTTCTTCTAAATCATGTGACTCTTCAGTTAAGCTTTCTACTTTTGCTTCTTCTTTGTTTTTAGCTTTATTTAATTTTGTTTGAATTGATTCTTGTTCTTCTTTCTTTTTTTCTACTTCGTCTAAACTTGCATTTAGTTTATTTTTAGTTTCTTCTATTTCTTTTTTATCTGCTTCTAGGCCTTCGATAAGTTCTTTATCTGCTTCTGTTACAGTTTCTACCATATAATATTTAGAAATAAAATCTGTTATGTCTGCAGAAGAAAGTAATACATCAAGATATGTTGTTTCTCCATTTTCATACATTGTAATTAATCTTTGGTCTAATAAATCTTGTTTTTCTTGTCTTTCTTTTTCTAATTTATCTAGTTTTTCTTGCATTTCTTTTATTTCTTTTTGCTTTTGCTCAATTTCATCTTTTAAAGAATTTATTTCTTTCTCATATTCTGCTATTTGCGATTTTAAATCATCAACTTTATTTTGTGATTCTTCTTTTTGGCTGTTTACTTCATTTAGACTTTCTTTAGTTTCCTTGATTTTTTTATTTAATTCACTTTTTTCACTTGCAAACGACATCATTGAAAATACGTTTATTGTAATCGATATAATTATTAGTGTTCCTATTATTTTTAGTCCTATTTTTTTCATTTTTAATCTTATCCTCCGTTATTTACCAAGTTTTTATACTTTAGTTTGTTACATATGGAAGTGGATCTACTGGATCTCCATTTGTTCTTACTTCGAAGTGTAAATGATTTCCGGTTGAATAACCTGTAGAGCCTACTTTTAATATGACGTCTCCTTTTTTTACAGTTTGTCCTAATGTAACTGTTATTTCACTACCATGACCATATAATGTTGAAACTCCTCCACCATGGTCTATTATTACCATATTACCATATGCTGTATTACGTCCTGCTTTAACAACTACTCCATCATTCGCTGCAAGTACATCTGTTCCTTTTGGCGCAGGAATATCAATACCAGAATGAAGTTTGTATACTCCTGTTATTGGATGTACTCTCATTTTAAATGTTGAACTTAATCTTGTATATCCTGGTAATGGCCAAAGCATTATTCCACCAACATAGTTTGGATTTACTATTAAACTATTTGATGTAATTGACTGTATCTCAGCTTCAAGCTGATTTATTTGTGTTTGATATGCATCAATCTCTGATTGTATCTTCTTTTCTTGATCTGTTAATTGTGCAGTATACGAATCTTTCATTACCTTTGTATTTTGCAAAATTATTGATGCTTTTTCCATCTCTTCCTTTGCTGTATTTATTTGATTTTTTTGTTCTTCTAATTTTTTTCTGTCTTCTTCTATTAATTTTTTCTGTCTTTCTATATCATCTAAAAAGTCTATATTTGAATCTGTTAAAATAGAAATTAGATAATAGCTTGATAAAAATTCTGTAATACTTTTAGAACTTAATATTACATCTAGATATTCTGTTGAACCTGATTCATACACAGTTATTAATCTATCATCTAATAACTTTTTTTGTTTATCATAATTTTCTTGTGCTTTGGCAATTTCTGATTCCATTTGTGTTATATTGTTTTGTAATTCTACTATTTGATTATTATAGTTCGTAATTTCTGTTTCATATTGTGCAATATTATTATTTAATTCTTGTATTTGGTTTAAATTTGTTGATAGCTCTTCTTGCACAGCTTGAAGTTGTGTCATTGCCATATCTTGATTTGCTTGTACTGCACTTTGCTCTTCTTGAAGATCATTTAAATCTTCTGCATATATGTATGAAAAATTTAACATTACTATTGTTATTAAAACAAGAGTTATTAATGTTTTTAGAATTCTCTTCATATCTATACCCCTTATTTATACTTTTAAATATCTACGCATAGAAATACAGCTTCCTAAAACACCTATTCCAATTCCTAGTATTGCATATACAAGTACAATAAGTCCAAACATATCTGCAAATGTTAATAAACTAATATTCATTGCAGAAACAACTTGTGATTCTAATATTTTTCCAGCAATTATATTGTAATTTATTCCTAAAATTATTATTGAAATTGCTGCTGATATAATTCCTATTATTATACCTTCTACAATAAATGGCCATCTTATGAAACTATTTGTTGCTCCAACATATTTCATAATAGATATTTCTTTTCTTCTTGCATGTACAGTAAGCTTTATTGTATTTGATATTATAAATATTGAAATTATAATTAATATTACAAGAATAACACCTGTTATTATTCTAACACCATTTGCTAAATTAACTAATGTTGTTACAGTTTCATCTTTACTTGTAATATATTTTATTACTTGTTCACTATCTGGCTTATCTTTATCATAATCATCAATTTTTTGTTGAACTTCTTTACTCTTAGTTAAGTCAGTTAGTGTTACTACATAAGAAGCTGGGAATATATTATTTTCGTCATATCCTGATAATAAATCTTCTCTATCTTTAAATTGGCTTTTTAATTGATTTAAAGCATCTTCTTTAGATTTATATTCAACTGTATTTACCCCATCTATATTTTTTATGTAGTCTTCTACCGCTTTTGTTTGGTCTTCTGAAATGTCATATAAGAATACTTGTATTCCTTGTTCATTTTCTATTTGTTGCATAATTCCGTTAATATTTTGAGTTATTACGAAAAACACACCAAATATTAACATTGTAAGTGCCATAATTATTATTGATGCACTTGATGATTTTTTGTTTTTAAATACGTTTCTAAAACCTTCTCCAATTAAATATGTTAATACATTATATCTCACAATTCATACCCACCTTTTTCATCATCTTTTACAATAGAACCTTTACGTATATGGATAACTCTTTTATTCATTTGGTCTACTATATCTTTAGCATGTGTTGCAACAACAACTGTTGTTCCTCTTAAATTAATATCATTTAAAAGTGACATTATATCCCATGCTGTATCTGGGTCTAAGTTACCTGTAGGCTCGTCTGCAATTAACATAGAAGGATTGTTTACTAACGCTCTTGCTAATGCAACTCTTTGTTGTTCTCCTCCTGATAATTCATTTGGGTACATTTTAGCTTTTGCACTTAATCCTACTAATGATAAAACCATTGGTACTTGTCTTCTTATGTGTCTTGGTGTTGCTTTTACAATATACATTGCAAACGCAACATTTTCGTATACTGTTTTGTCTGGTAAAAGTCTAAAGTCTTGGAATACTACTCCCATACTTCTACGTAAATATGGAATTCTTGTTGGCTTTAAAAAAGTAGTATCTTTACCATTTATAATTATGTTTCCTGATGTAGGTTCTTCTTCTTTAAGAATTAGTTTTATTAATGTTGATTTTCCTGATCCAGAAGCTCCTACTAAAAATGCAAATTCACCTTTTTCTATTACAAAGTTGGCATTTTTTACTGCTTCTGTTCCTGTATCATATGTTTTGCATACATTTCTAAACTCTATCATTTTTTTCTCCTTTGAATTTCTAATATATCGATATTAATTATTGACATTTTTATATTTATATCTACAAAATATAATAACAATAATTATAACTTTATGCAATACTTACACAAAAAATTCACAATTCTTTCTCTTTAATTTTCAAGAATCTTTTTTATAATTGAATCCTTGTCTATTTCAAAATATTTAAGAAGTTCCTCTGCTTTTCCAGAAATACCAAATCTATCATTAATTCCCATTCTTACAACTTGTGTTGGATAATTTTCTGATAGTACTTCACATACTGCACTTCCAAGTCCACCTATTATATTGTGGTCTTCAACAGTTATTATCTTTTTAGTTTCTTTTGCAGATTTAATAATGATTTCTTTATCTATCGGTTTTATTGTATGCATATCTATTACTCTTACATTTACACCTTTTTCTTTTAATTCTTCCATTGCTTTAATTGCTTCAGGTACAGTTACTCCTGTTGCTATTATTGTAGCATCTGTTCCTTCTCCTATTTGAACACCTTTTCCTATCTCAAAATTTTCTTCATTATAGATTTTTGGTGTAGCTAATCTACATAGTCTTAAATATACGGGTCCGTTTATTTCTTTAATCTTTTTAATTGCCCATTTAGTTTGTGTATCATCTGATGTGCACATTACTGTCATGTTTGGAAGAGTTCTCATTAAACTTAAATCTTCTAACATTTGATGTGTAGCACCATCTTCTCCAACAGTAACTCCTGCATGTGTAGCGCAAATTTTTACATTTAGATTTGGATAACATATGCTATTTCTTATTTGATCATATGCTCTTCCTGCCGCAAACACTGCAAATGTACTTGCAAATGGTATTTTTCCACATGTAGCAAGTCCAGCTGAGACAGACATTAAATTTTGTTCTGCTATACCTACATCAAAAAAATGATTAGGATATTTTTTAGCAAATATACTTGTTTTTGTTGCTGTTGATAAGTCAGCATCTAAAACAACAACTCTTTCATCTTCACCTATATCTGCTAATGCTTCACCATAACTTTGTCTAGTTGCTTTTTTATCATCATTATTCATCTTCTTGTCCTCCTAATTCTTTTATTGCTAATTTATATTCCTCTTCGTTTGGAGCTTTACCATGCCACTCCACTTTATTTTCCATAAAAGACACTCCTTTGCCTTTTATTGTTTTAGCAATTATCGCTGTTGGCATACCTTTGCATTTTTTTGCTTCTTCTAAAGATTTTTCTATTTCTTCTAAATTATTTCCATTAATATTTATTACATTAAATCCAAAACTTTTAAACTTTTCATCAATTGGGTATGGATTTATTACATCTTCTATTGTTCCATCTATTTGCAAATTGTTATTATCTACAATCACACATAAATTGTCTAATTTATATTTTGTAGCAGTCATCGCAGCTTCCCATATTTGTCCTTCTTCTATTTCTCCATCCCCCAATATTGCATATACTCTATAGTCTTTATTATCTAATTTACCAGCTATAGCCATTCCGTTTGCAGCAGATAGTCCTTGCCCTAATGAACCGGTAGTCATATCTACTCCTGGAATCTTCTTCATATCTGGATGTCCTTGTAAAATCCCATCTACTTTTCTAAATGAATCTAATTCTTCTTCTTTAAAAAATCCCTTTAACGCTAATGTTGCATATAATGCTGGTGCACAATGACCTTTTGATAAAACTAGTCTATCTCTGTCTTCTTTTTTTGGATTATTAACATCCACATTCATTTCTTTAAAATATAAAACTGCAAGGATATCTGCTATAGATAATGATCCTCCTGGATGTCCTGATTTAGCATGATATACTTGTTTTACTATATCTCTTCTTATTTGCTTTGCAATTTCTTCCATATTTCCTCTCCTATATACATAAAAAGGGCAATATAATACTACTTATTGCCCTTTTCTTTATTTTATTTTTTTATATCTTTATATTTTCTATAATTTGCATATGATATTAACATTATTATTACTACAACAGGCAATATAAATTTTAATATTTGTCTACCTGTATATGGCAATTTACCACTTGCTACAGTTGTGTCTTTAGTTCCATTATAATAATAACTATTATCTGGATTATCATTATTTGTATTATTGTCATCTGTATTTGTGTTGTTATCATCTGTATTTGTATTATTGTCGTCCGTATTCGTATTGTTATC
>CALXPV010000011.1 GCA_944390295.1 uncultured Clostridia bacterium
AATCTTGAGCCTGCCTCCGCGGCGAGCGGAACTCAAGATTATACATATGGTGAAATATTCGCTAATAAAATATATCTTTTTTTTAGTGAAATATTCAAAAATTATTGACAATTCTTTTTTGTGAAAAATATATGAATTTGTTGCTTTTACCGGCATATTAATATAAAATGTATTAAGTATTTTATATTAAGGTGATGCATAGGATGAAAAATAATAATAAAAATAATAAATTTAATTTACCGGCTACACGAAAAAGTAATTCAAGTTTATATAAATCAGCCAATAATGAATTCTCTACAAATTTATTGGCTACAAAAAAATTTAAAATAATATTAAGCATTTTAATAGTTGTGTTCTTGCTTCTAATAATTAGACTAATGTATCTACAATTTGTACAAGGTTCTTCTTTAAAAGAACAAGCATACAATCAACAAACTACAGATCAAATTATTAGTACAAGTAGAGGAACTATTTATGATGCTACTGGAAAAAAATTAGCTATGAGCACTCCTACAGATACAGTTTCTATTAACCCTACAAAAATAGTAGGAGATACCGAAGAAGAAACAAAAGCAAAAAAAGAAAAAGTTGCAAAAGCATTTTCTGAAATCTTTGAATTAGATTATAACGAAACATTAGAAAAAGTAAATAGTACTTCTAGTGTACAAACAATTGCAAAAAAAGTAGATAAAGAAAAAATTGATAAATTAAAAGAATGGATGGCTCAAGAAAAAATAAGTACAGGAATTAATATTGATGAAGATACAAAAAGAGTATATCCATATAATAATTTGGCTTCAAATTTGATAGGATTTTGTGGGACAGACAATACAGGTATTCAAGGTTTAGAAGCAAAATGGAATAGTGTTCTGCAAGGTACACCTGGTAAATTAACTACTGCAACAGATGCTATTCAAGAAGAAATTCCAGATAGCAACGAAACTTATATTCCTGCAGAAAATGGTAGTGATATTGTTTTAACCATAGATGTTACTATTCAATCTACTTTAGAAAAATATTTAAAACAAGCCGTAGAAGAAAATAATGCAGATAGTGGTACTGTTGTGGCAATGAATCCAAGTACTGGTGATATTCTTGGTATGGCTTCTTACCCAGACTATAATCTAAACACACCATTTGAGCCAAACACAAATGAACTAAAAAAAGTATGGGATGATTTAAGTTCTAGCGAACAGTCAGAAGCATTATATGATATGTGGAAAAATGATGTAATTTCTTCACCTTATGAACCTGGATCTCCATATAAGTTAATAACTGCAGCAGCGGCCTTAGAAGAAAATATCACTTCTGAAGATGTAAAAAATGATTTTTACTGTAATGGTTATTTAGAAGTTGCCGATAGAAAAATTAGCTGTTGGAGCCAAAAACATAAAGGTCCAAAATCTTTAAGACAAGCTTTACAATTTTCTTGTAACCCATCTTTAATGGAACTTGGACAACGTATTGGAAAAGA
Source organism: uncultured Clostridia bacterium (assembly GCA_944390295.1). Lineage (GTDB taxonomy): Bacteria > Bacillota > Clostridia > TANB77 > CAG-508 > Merdicola. The sequence goes on from CALXPV010000011.1 coordinate 1,475, forward strand.
AACTTTATATAAATATTATCAAGCATTTGGATTTTTTGATAAAACAGGAATAGATTTACCTGCTGAATCAAATAGTACTTATTGGGATTTAGAAGATGTTAATGATGTTAACTTAGCAACTATGTCATTTGGTCAAAGATTTACAATAACACCAATTCAATTAGTTTCTGCAATCTCTGCTATGGCAAATGATGGTATTCTTATGAAACCAAGAATTGTAAAAGAAGTTATTAATCCAGAAACTAATACAACAACAGAAATAGAACCTGTACAAGTAAGACAAGTTATTTCTAAATCTACAGCTGATAGAATGGTAGATTTAATGGAATCTGTTGTAGAAGATGGTTCTGGTAGACTTGCTAAAGTAAAAGGATATTCTGTAGGTGGAAAAACAGGTACTTCTGAACCACAAGCCGGACGTGAAGATGAAGGTTATATTGCTTCTTATGTTGCTATAGCACCAACTGAAAAACCTGAAATCTGTTTACTACTAGCAATACATAATCCAAATCCTAACGGAGAAGGTAGTCACCAAGGTGGACAAGTTTGTGGTCCTGTAATCTCACAAATGTTAACAGAAATTTTACCATATATGGGTATAAATTCTGATGATGTACAAACTACTACAAGTGATTCTTCTACAGAAAAAGAATCTAATTATATTACTGTTCCTGATATTAGAAATAAAACAGTTACAGAAGCAGAAAAAATATTAAAAGAAGCTGGTTTTAAAACTAAAATTTCTATAACTGGAGATAAAAATGATACTTTAGTTACAGACCAAACACCAAAGCCTGGATCTAAAATTCCAGAAGATTCTATAATAATGTTATATAGCGAAGAAAATGATACAAGAGTTTCTGTAAAAGTACCAGATTTTAAAGGAAAATCTTTATCACAAGCTCGTAATATGGCAAGCTCTAATAATTTAAATATTACTTACGAAGGTACTGGAACTGTTATAAGTCAAAGTATTACTGTAGATACTTCTGTTGAAGAAGGTACAATTATAGAATTAAAACTTTCTACAGAAAGTGGAGATGATAATCAATAATAATTAATTACTAAAGAGGATGCTTATACATCCTCTTTTATTATTTTAAATATAGTCTTTTCTAGTTTTAACTTATCAAATTTCTTTTGTATTTCCATTATTATAATTGGCATTACTGAAATTATTATAGTTATTCCCCATTGAACTAAATTTAATCTTTCTAATTTAAATAAATCTGCAACTACTGGTATAAATACAATTCCAACTTGTAGTATAGCACCTAAAATAAAAGCACTTATTAAATATTTATTGTTAAATAATTTCTTGGTAAAAATTGTTTCTTCACTTTTTATATTAAAGCTATGAATTAGTTCTAACATACCTAAAGAAATAAATGCCATTGTTCTTCCTACTTCTAATCCATAATATTTATTTCCTATTGAAAAAGCAATTATTGTGAACATTCCAATCATTAGTCCTTCTGTAATTATTTTTCCAAATAATCCATCTGCAAAAATACTTTTTCTTGGATCTCTTGGCTTACGCTCCATTATATCTTTTTCTGGTAATTCTAATCCTAGTGCAATAGCTGGTAATGAATCTGTTACTAAATTTACCCATAATAATTGTATTGCAAGTAATGGTGATTTCATTCCTAATAATAATCCAATAAAGATAGTTACTATCTCTCCAATATTTGTTGCTATTAAAAAATGAATTGCTTTTTTTATATTATCAAAAATATTTCTTCCTTGTTTTACTGCCTCTACTATTGTTACAAAATTATCATCATTTAAAATCATATCTGATGCATTTTTTGCAACATCAGTTCCTTTAAGACCCATAGAAATACCAATGTCAGCTTTTTTTAAAGCTGGTGCATCATTTACTCCATCTCCTGTCATTGCAACAACCATTCCTGCTCTTTGAAATAATTTTACTATTCTTACTTTATGTTCTGGAGTTACTCTTGCAAAAACAGAATAATTCATAATGTTTTTTACTAATTCGTTATCAGTTAATTTATCTAATTCATTACCTGTTATTGCAAGCTCATCTTTACCTAATATTCCTATCTCTTTTGCTATGGCTTTTGCTGTTATTATATGATCACCTGTAATCATTACTGTTTTTATTCCTGCTTTTTTACATTCTTTTACAGCCTCTTTTACTCCTTCTCTTGGTGGGTCTATCATTCCTATTAGACCTATAAAAATAAGGCCTTTTTCTATAGTTTCTGAATCTATTTGACTTGGCAAAATATCTACATCTAAATATGCAACAGCTAACACTCTTAAAGCTTTTTCTGCCATTTTATTATTTTTATTTTTTATTAAGTCATAAAAAAATTTATCAAATTCTTTTATATTATTCATTTCCTCATAATATGAACATTTATCTAATAAAACATCTGGAGCTCCTTTAGTAATAATTCTATAACCTCCGTTTTTTAACTCATGAACTGTTGTCATTAATTTTCTAGTTGAATCAAATGGTATTTCTGCAACTCTTGGCATATTGGTCATTTCTGTATATTTATTAATATTATTTTCTAGTGCTTCTTTTACAATTGCTTTTTCTGTAGGCTCTCCTTCTATTACATTATCCACTATCTCACAATCTGTACATAATGTACTAAATCTTAATACCTTTTCTTTGTTTCCTACAACTTCAACAACTTTCATATTATTTTCAGTTAGCGTTCCAGTTTTATCAGAACAAATTACTTTACTACTTCCCAAAGTTTCCACTGCCGGTAATTTTCTAATTATAGCATTTTTCTTTGCCATTTTTGTAACTGCTATAGATAAAATAATTGTTACTATTGCTGGTAATCCTTCTGGTATTGCAGCGACTGCAAGTCCCACAGAAGTCATAAACATTTCTATTACAGAAATCTTCTTTATTACTCCAATTATAAATATAAATATACAAATTGCTATACAAGCAATTCCCAAAGTTTTCCCTACTTCCTCTAGTTTCTTTTGTATTGGTGTCATTGGTGCCACATTTCTTATTATCATTTTTGCAATTTTACCTACCTCTGTATTCATTCCTGTTTCTACTACAATTCCTTCTGCATGTCCATTTACAACAATCGTATTTCCAAAAGCCATATTTTTTATATCTCCTAAAGGAACATTTCTATCAATAAATATGTTGTCCGAATTTTTAAGTACTGGTTCTGTTTCTCCTGTTAAACTAGACTCCTCTATTTTTAAATTATATGTATTTATTAATCTTATATCTGCTGGTACAAAACTTCCTGCTTCTAATATTACTATATCTCCTGGTACAACATCTTTTCCTTTAATTGTTTGCACTTTTCCATTTCGTCTTACTTTTGCTACTGGAGATGACATCTTTTTTAGTGCTTCTATTGCTTTTTCTGCTTTGGTTTCTTGAATTAGCCCCATAATTCCGTTAAATAAAACAATTGCAATTATAATTAAAGAATCAAAATAGTCCCCCGTGTTTTCTAAATAACTTACTATTGCTGATACTATTGCAGCAATAATTAAAATAATTATCATAAAATCTTTAAATTGCTTAATAAATCTAATAATTATACTTTCTTTTTTTCCCTCTTCTATCATGTTTTCTCCAAACTCGTCCTGTCTTACCTTTACATCTATATCTTTTAATCCTGTCTTTATATTTGTCTTTAGTTCTTTTTCTACATCTTTAATATTTTTTGTATACCACATATAAATCTCTCCTTTGTGTTTTTATTAATTTATATGCGAACTTAGATTTTTTATTACTATTTTTTCACTTTTGTTTTTGGCATACATATTATGTATAGAGGTGGTATGATGCTAATTACTATTATTTTACTAGCTTTATCTGTTAGTATCGACTCTTTAGGAATTGGAATTACATATGGCATTAGGAAAACTTCCATTTCTTCTTCTGGTAAATTTATACTATTTTTTGTATCTTTACTTTTGGGAGTTGTTTCTGTTGCATTTGGGCATTTTCTAATCTATATACTTCCAGTTAATATAATAAAAATTATTAGTGTATTTCTTTTATGTATAATGGGATTTTTAATCATATATGAAGCTACAAATAATAATGAGAAAAAAGAATACAAAACTCATAAAATATTTCTAAAATCTTTAGGTATTACAATACAAATTATTAGAAATCCAATTTCTTCTGATTTAAACAATTCAAAAATAATAGAAAAAAATGAAGCATTATACTTAGCATGTGCACTATCATTAGACTCTATATGTGTTGGCATTACCAGTTCTTCTTTTGGAATAGCTTCTTTATTTTTTCCTGTTTTAGTACCTTTATTTCAATTTATTCTTCTTAATACTGGTATTTTTATAGGTAAAAAAATAATCATATATAATTCTAGTTCTTTAAAATTTTGGAATGTTTTATCTGGAATCTTACTAATTTTAATTGCACTTATTAGAATCTGGATTTAAACTTTTAAAGCGGTAGCTTTTGCTACCGCTTTTTTATTGTATATGTTTGTGAGATTTCTTATTTTAATTTCATAGAAAGTAATTTGCTTATACCACTTTCTTCCATTGTTATTCCATATACTGTATCTGCTGCCTCCATAGTTCCTTTTCTATGTGTTATTATTAAGAATTGTGTATCTTGTGCAAATTTCTTTAAATATTCGGCATATCTAAATACATTAACATCATCAAGTGCAGCTTCTATTTCATCTAGCACACAGAATGGAGCTGGATTTATTTTTAAGATTGCAAATAAAATTGCTATTGCAGTAAATGCTTTTTCACCTCCAGAAAGTAATGTCATATTTTGTAGTTTCTTTCCTGGCGGTTGAACCCTAATATCTATTCCACAATTTAATAAATCTTCTTCATTTTCTAGTATTAACTCTGCTTTTCCTCCACCAAACAACTCTTTAAATACTTCATTAAAATTTTTATTTATCAATTTAAATTTTTCTTTAAATTGTTCTTTCATAATTGTTATCATTTCTGAAATTACATTTTTTAATTTAGCCATAGAGTTCTCTAAATCCAGTCTTTGTTCACACATAAAGTCATATCTTTCTTTTAATGTTTTATATTCATCAATAGAATCTATGTTTATACTTCCTAAATCACGTATTTGATTTCTTAAGTTATTTACGTCTTTTTGTGTTTTTGCAGGATCTGTTACTTGTTTATAGTCTTGTGCATTATTAGGTGTAAGTTCGTATTCTTCCCACATTTTATTAACAACATCTTCTAAGTCTTGATTTAATTTTGTCTTTTTTAAATCTAATTTAACTAATTGTTCTTTTAATTCTTCTAATCGTTTAAATTGTTTTTCTATTTCCTCTTCTAGTTTTTCTAACTCTGCATTTTTTAAATCTTTAGATTTTTTAAATTCATCTATTTTAGCTCCGCTATTTTCTACGTTTTGTTTAATCTCTATAATTTCTTTGTTTAAGTTTTCTATTTCTTCTTCTAATTTTTTCTTTTCTTCTTGTCCATTTTGTATAGCTTCTTCTTTAAGTTTTATGCTATTTTTATTGTTTTCTATATCTTGATTTATTCTTTCTGTCATTTCATTAATAGAAATTTCGCTTTCTTCAAAAGAAGAAACAGATATCTTTAAATTAGTTATGTCTAAATTCAAATTATCAATATATGTTTGATCATCTTTATTTAATTTAATAAATTCTTCAACTTCTATATTTAAAGTTTCAATTTCTTTTTCTAAATTAGATAATTCTTTTTCTTTTTCTTCTTTATAATGTTTTATTTCTATTCTAGTATTTTCTATTTTATCTAATTCTGATTTTATTTTATCCATTCTAGTTTTTAGCTTATCTACATTTTCGGAAATTAATTCTACTTTTTGTTTTTGTGTTGCATATTCTATATCAATTTCCTGTAAATTATTTTCTAGACCGGAAATAGTTTCTAATAACTCCTCTATACTATTTAAGTATTCTTCTTTCTCTTTTTCCTTCTTAGCTAATTTAGTATTAAGTTCTTTTAACTTCGCTTTTAAGTCTTCAATTTCTCTACCACGACCTAAAATATTTACAGTTTTAGCTTGAACAGATCCTCCTGTTATTGCACCAGTTGCACTTAAAATATCACCTTTTAATGTAACTATTCTAAAACTATATTTATTTTTCTTTGCAAGAGCTATACCTGCTTCCATATCGTCTACAATAACAGTTCTTCCTAAAAGACTTGTAAATATTCCGTTAAATTTTGAATCATATTTTACTAAATCTGATGCTATACCTATAACTCCAGCTATATTTTTCCCATCTATTCTGTCTAATTTTTTACCCTTAACAGATGTAATTGGTAGAAATGATGCTCTTCCCAAATTATTAGTTCTTAAATACTCTACTAATGTTTTAGCTGTTTCTTCTGTATCTGTTACTATGTTTTGAAGATTAGCGCCTAACGCCATTTCTATTGCGACTTCATATTCTTTTGGAACTTTTAATAAATTTGCAACAACTCCATATAATCCTTTTTTCAAATTAGTATTTGTTTCTACTGCTTTTAAAAGAGATTTTATACTTTTGCCATATCCTTCTTTTTCTTTTTCTGTTTCTTCTAAAAATTTTAATCTAGAATCTTTCATTCTTATTTCATATGAAATTTGGTTTATTTCTGTTTCATATGATTTTATTTTATTATTAGCTACTAATTTTTTATTTTCTATTTCTGCTAAATCATCTTTTATTTTATTTCTTTTTGTTTCTATTTCTAAAAAGTTTTGTTCTATATTACTTTTCTTTAATCTTGAACTATCTAATTCTGAAATAGTAACTTGAAGTTCTTCTTTTGAAGTTTTTTCGTTTTTATCTAAATTTTCTTTTTGTGCATCTTGTAAACTAATTTCATTTTGAATTTCATATTTTCTGTCTATATTTTCTTCAATCTTTTTCTTTTTAGCTTCTATCTCTAATTGCTTGTCTGATAATTTAGCTGTTACTTTTTCTAATTCTTTTTCTTTTTCTTCAAGCTCTTTTGCAAATTTTTCTTTATTTGCATATAAATTTTCTTTTTTTGCTATTTTCTGATTTTTCTCTTCTTCTAATTCTTTTATTCTTTCATTTGTTTCAGAAATTTCTTCTTTAAATCTAGCGTTATTTTCTTCTATATTGTTTATTCTTTCTTTTGCAACATTAATATTAGAATTTATTTTTTCTATTTTATTTGTACTTTCAAAACCTAAGTTTTGCATTTCTTCTATTTGATTTAATAAATCATTTATCTCTGCTTTTAATCTGTTTTTTCTTTCATTTTTTCTTTCTTGTGAAAGTTTTTCATCTTCATATGTAGATTTCATAATCTCTTCATCAGAAGCTATTTTTTCTATTTTAACTTTATATGTTTCGATATTATGTAAGAATAGACCTACTTCTATTACTTTTAATTCTTCTCTTAAGCTTAAGAACTTTTTAGCTTTTTCTGATTGAACTTTAAGTGGTTCTAAATTATTTTCTATCTCTGATAAAATATCATTTATTCTTAATAAATTAAGTTTGGCTCTTTCTAGCTTTTTCTCTGATTCTTCTTTTCTAGCACGATATTTAACAATTCCTGCTGCTTCTTCAAATATATGTCTTCTGTCTTCTGATTTATTACTTAATATTTCATCTATTTTTCCTTGACCTATAATAGAATATCCATCTTTACCAATTCCTGTATCCATAAATAATTCTAATATATCTTTTAACCTACAAGGAGTTCTATTAATGTAATATCCAGTCTCACCTGTTCTATATATTCTTCTTGTAATTGTAACTTCCGCATATTCTATAGGTAATTTCCCATCATCATTATTAAACACTAAAGAAGCTTCTGCAAAACCTAATGATTTTCTATTTTGTGTTCCCGCAAAAATTATATCTTCAGATTTTGACCCTCTTAAAGATTTCATACTTTGTTCTCCCAGAACCCAACGAATAGCATCTGAAATATTACTTTTTCCTGAACCATTAGGTCCTATTACCGCAGTAATTCCTGGCATAAATTCTAATATTGTTTTATCTGCAAAGGATTTAAATCCTTGTAATTCTAATCTTTTTAAATACATCTTTCTTATCACCTTTTATCTAATTGTACTTAATTATCATATATTAAAAATTATTATAAATCAACAAAATATTGAACTTTATTTTATTTAATGTTATTATAAATTTATATTATACAAAGGAGAATTAAAATGTTTGAAGAAAAATTTGATTTTTATGACAAAACAGTTTTAAAGTCTTATGACTTAGATGCAAGTGCACGTTATCAATTAAAAATGTTAGATTCACTAGATAATTTTACAAGAAAACATTCTGAAAATGTTGCAAACCTTACATGTAGAATTTGTGATTATTTGCATCTAAATAAAGATTTTACTATATATTGTACTACTTGTGCATATTTACATGATATTGGTAAAATGTTTATTCCTCCTGCAATCTTACAAAAACCTGCAAGACTTACAGATGAAGAATATGAAATAATGAAGACTCATACGACTATTGGATATAAAATGTGTATGAATGATCTAGATTTAAGACCTTATTCAGCTGGTCCAAAATTCCATCACGAAGCATTAGATGGAAGTGGATATCCTGCTGGTTTGAAAGGTACTGCTATTCCAATAGAAGGACAAATTATTAGAGTTGCAGACGAATTCGATGCTATTGTTAGTAAAAGACAATATAAATCTCACGTTGGAATTACAGATACATTAAAGATTTTAATTGAAAATGCGCATAATGGTAGAAATAATATTCAAGCAACTAAAGCTTTAAAGAAAGTTGTAATTGAAGATACTATGTTAGAAATTTCTTCTACCATAGATTATTTAGACTTTTTAAGAGATAATATAAAAAGATTAAAACAAATTGATAAATATGCCCAAAAAAGAGATTCTTCAAAAACTAAAAAAACACAAAGTTATTATGCTGAAGGAATGAAACTTTTATTTAAAGATGGAGAAGATTTTGATAATTACCAAACTATTTTACAAGAATATCACGAGGCTTTATCATCTAGGTCTGGTATTATAGATAAATTAAATGCAGAATTAAAAGAAATAAAAAAATTAAAAATATAATTATACTAAAGAGGAGGAATTAATGTTATCAAACAATAAATTTGATTTTTATGATAAAACTACTTTAAAATCTTATAATTTAGATGTAACTATGCGTTACCAATTAACAATGTTAGATAGTTTAGATCCATTTACACGTATACATAGCGAAAATGTAGCAAGTATTACTTGTAGACTTTGTGAATATTTACATTGTGATAAAAACTTTACTGCTTACTGTACAATTTGTGCATATTTACATGATATTGGAAAGATGTTCATTCCTCCAAAGATATTAAATAAACCGGAACCACTAACAGATGAAGAATTTCAAATAATGAAAACTCATACTTTAATTGGTTATAAAATGTGTATGGATGATATTAGATTAAGACCTTATGCACTTCGGTCCTAAATATCATCACGAAACTTTGGATGGAATGGGATATCCAGAAGGACTTATTGGGAACCTTATTCCATATGAAGACCAAATTATAAAAGTTGCAGATGATTATGATGCATTAGTTACAAAAAGACAATATAAAACACATATACATATTTCTGATACATTAAAAGATTTAATAAAAGATACTGAACCCGATATTAAAGTTGCTGCACTAGATAATGCTGCACAAGGTGTAAAACTTCGGAAAACTAAATAAAAAAGTTGTTAAGGCTTTATTTAATGTAGTTATTGATGATACTTATTATGAAATTAGTTGTGTTTCTGGATATGTAGATTATTTAAAAGAACAAATTAAACGATTGGAAAAGATTTTAGAATATAAAGAAAAAATGGAAAATAGTAGTACTGAAAAAAAGAGAAACTACTACAAAGAAGGAATGCAAATACTTTTTGAGGAAGGCGAAAACTTAAAAAATATTGAGCAAGTTTATGCAGAATATAAAGATGCATTCTCTACAAGAAAAAATATGGTAGATAAATTATATGAAGAAATTCGTATAATAAAAAAATTAAAAGTATAAGAACGCTAAAATACATTGGTGGTCCTTTAATTTTCAATATTCCTAAATAAATTTTAAATGTTTCTACTTAAGTTATAAAATATTAAATTGCAAAATTAATAAAAAGTATTTATCTTAACATTAAATATAAGATTATATTTCAATAAAAAATGTCGCTTTATGTGCAAAAATGTCGCTTATAAGCGACATTTTTTGTTTAAATTGATTGTAATAAATATATAAAAGTGATAATATACTATTAAAATTATAATATGGAGGTATATAATTTGAAGATAAAAGATTATGAAAAAGCAGAAACAAGTAATATTGATTATAAACTCACCTTAGAAGAAAGAAGACCTAAAAGTTGGCTAAAATCAGTATCAGCATTCGCTAATTCAAAAGGTGGCATCATTTTATTCGGAGTAAATGACAGCACACATGAACTAGAAGGATTAGATAATATTCAACAGGTAGCTGAAAAAATCACTGAAATTATAAACGCTAAAATTTTACCATTACCTAGATATGAAATAAATTCTTTTACTGAAGATGGAAAAGATTTTTTAGAATTAAAAATAGGAGATGGACCGTCAACTCCTTATTATTTAGTAATAGATGGACGAAAAGAAGCTTACATTCGTTCTGGAAATCAAAGTATACCCGCCCCAGAGCACATCCTTAATAACCTCATATTAAAAGGAAAAAATTTAACGTTCGATGCACTTCCAACAGATTACAAAATTAATGATTTAAGCTTTACTTTATTAGCAGCAACCATGAAAGAAAAAACAAATAAAAAATTTGATGATAATAAAGACTTTTTTTCCTTAGGATTATCTAATAAAGAAAAAGAGCTAACAAATGCGGGATTATTATTAAGTGATCAAAATCCCCTAAAGCAGTCTAAAATTATATGTACTAGGTGGAAAGGCTTAAAAAAGGGAATAATAGCAGAAGATGCAATTGATGATAAAGAATATAGTGGAAGCATTATAGCATTATTAGAAAATGCAGATTCTTTTATAAAAAATAATTCTAAAATGTCTTGGAAAATTGTTGGAATGGAAAGACAAGAACTAGAAGAATATCCTATTACTGCCCGTAGGGAAGCTATAGTAAATGCATTAATTCACAGAGATTATCAGATTTTAGGTGCAGAAATTCATATAGATATGTTTGATGACAGATTAGAAATCACTTCACCAGGAGGTATGTTTGATGGTAGTCTTATTCAAAATTTAGAAATAAAAAATATTCCATCTATGCGAAGAAATATTGTGATTGCAGATGTTTTCAGTAGATTACATTACATGGATCGTAGAGGAAGCGGATTAAGTAGAATATTGGAAAGCTACAATGATTCTATTCAGAAACCAAAATTTATCTCTGACTCTTTATCTTTTACAGTAATATTTCCTAATAAAGGTTATTATAAAACAAATGAAATGTATGAAAACAAAAATATTGTTTCAGATAGAGATTTATTTTTTATACAATTATATAAAAGTATACAAAATACAAGTATTAGAAGTAGTACAATAAATCAAATAAGAAATATTTTCGAAAAAATGGGGTACAACAATATGTTTTCTAGAGAAGATATAAAGAACATTTTAAATATAAAAGACACCAGGGCAACTAATTTGATTTCTCTACTTTTAGATTTGAAACTTATTATTAAATCTGAAGGAACAAAGTATAAATTTCAAAAACAAAAAAATGACGGTTAAATGCGATATTTTTTTAAAAAATGTCGCTTAACAAATTAATAATAAAAAATGAATATTGCAGAAATTCTCTTCATTGAATACTGCAGAATTTATAATTAAAGTGAGCAAAAAAATTTAAAATTGCTCACTTTGTTGTATAAATTGAAACTACCAATTTTTCTGCTGTTTCGAAAAAATCAATATCATTGAAAAAAACTCCAATAATATAATTTTTTTAGTATTTTGCGACCATAAAAAATTATATAAAGGAGGTATTCGCTATGAAAGATGATATAAACAGTTATCACATAGCAAATGACCTGTAAATATAATATATTTAAATTTATAAAATCAAATTCAACAAAATACAGTCGAAAGGCATATTTGTCAATACTTTACACTCTGTATTTATAACCCGAAGCTAACACCCAAAGCATCATTTATCTTTCCTATTATTTCATCATTATCTATATGACCAATTCTTTCTTTTAGTCTACTTTTATCTATCGTTCTTATTTGCTCTGCAAGTACTATAGAATCTGATTTCAATCCGAAGTCCTTTGAATTTATTTCTATATGAGTAGGCAACTTATTTTTCGTTTTTTGTGATGTAATTGCTGCTGCAATTACAGTAGGACTATATTTATTTCCTGTATCATTTTGAATTATCAAAACTGGTCTAATTCCCCCTTGTTCTGAACCAACTACCGGGCTTAAATCTGCATAATACATGTCGCCTCTTTTAATATCCATTTTCTTCACTCCCACTATTAGTATATATATTATTTTAAATACTAGTTCGAGACTAAGAAAATTGTAGTACTACTTATAACTTATCTCATTATATAATATGTAGATTGTAGTATTTTTGTTAATATCTTGTACTTCTAGTTTTTTAGGTTTATTTGTTTCTTTATCTATTGTAAGTATTTTATTTGCTTGATACTTATTATCACTATTTCTACAATTTGTGTATAATATTATTTCATCTTTTTTTTCTTCCATTTCTCTTTTGTCTGAATTATTGTAATCTTCAACAAATTCGTTTAAAAACAAATTATTTTCTGTAATATAATTATAGTTTTCGTATATATTAGTTAAATTTAATTTTGTATTTTCTACTTTTAAATTATTATCTTTATATTCCACTGTTAATCCATATATTTGCTCTGGTTCTTCCACAACTTGTTTTGAATATTCGCCTTTTTTATATTCTTGTAGCATTTTATATTTATTAGTATTTTTATTACTCTTTATTGTTACCTCTATATTAGCCTTATATGAACTCATATTTAAAATGTTATTATTATTATTTCCACTTTCTTCGTTTTTATTAATTTTTGAATAAAAGATTAATAAAATTAATATTAAAAGTATAAAACTAATTAAAAATATCCAAAATTTCTTCAATATTATCTTCCTTTCTTTTTATCAAATAAATTTTGATTTCTATGTATACAAGAACAAATCTCGCTTCGCGAGAACTTTTCTCTACTTTTCTATTTAACTATTTATATTTAAGTTCTTGAAGAAGCGTAAAGATTTGTAGACGCGAAAAATTGCATAGCAATTTTTCTGTGCAATGTTATTTTTTGTGGTATAGGAAAAAGTAATTTTTCCTATACCATAAAAAAAGAATAGTATTTATACTATTCTCTTTTAATTTATTCAATTATTTTTTAGATATTCAAAATATTGTTTTATTTCATTAATTAATTCTTCTTTAGTAGCTATTTTATTTATTTTATCTCTCATATGACTAGAATCTTTTAAACTTTTTATGTACCAGCTTAATTGTTTTCTCATTTCCTTTACTGCCACTTCTTCATTTTTTTCTTGTACTTCCATTTCTATATGTTTCATCATCACATTAAATCTTTCATCTAATGTAGGTTTTTCCATTTTCTTTCCATTTTGCAAATAATAAATTATTTCTTTAAAAATCCAAGGATTTCCAAAAGCAGCTCTTCCAACCATTATTCCATCTACATTAGTGTATTCAAACATTTTTTCAGCACTTTCTTCATCTATAATATCACCATTTCCTATTACAGGAATACTTACATTTTCTTTTACTTGTTTTATAATGTCCCAATCTGCTTTCCCAGAATAAAATTCTTTTCTAGTTCTTCCATGTATTGTTATTGCATCTGCTCCTGCTTTTTCTATTATTTTAGCTGCTTCTACTGCAACTATATTATCTTCATCCCAACCTTTTCTTATCTTAAAAGTAATTGGTTTATCTGTATTGTTTCTAATTGTTTTTACAATTTTTTCTACCAAATCTAAATCTAATAATAATCTACTTCCATCGCCGTTTTTTACAATTTTAGGTGCTGGACATCCCATATTAAAATCTATAATATCTGCCAATTTGCTTACTTCTTCTGTAGCGTATTTTATCGCTTCTAAATCACTTCCAAATAATTGAATAGCAATTGGACCTTCTTCACCATCTAAATTATATAATTTTTTTGTTTTACTATCATTATAAAACACTGCTTTAGAACTAATCATTTCTGTAACTGTAAGTCCTACGCCCATTTCTTTGCAAATAATTCTAAATGGTTTATCTGTTACTCCTGCCATTGGTGCTAAAATTATATTATTTTTTACTTCTAAGTTTCCTATTTTTAATGGTTTGATATACAAAATTATAACTCCCTTCATTAACAATAGAAGTTGAAAGTTTTACTTTCAACTTCTATTGTAGAATTTATCATTATTCTATAAAAATTGCTTTTTGTCTTCTTCCACTAATATTTAATAGTAATGCAACTAATATAAAGTTTGTAAGTAATGAACTACCTCCATAACTTACAAATGGTAGTGGAACACCTGTTATTGGTAATAATCCCATTGTCATACCTATATTTTCTACCATATGGAATAAAAATATTCCTGCAATACCAATTGCAATATATGCTCCCAAATCGTCTTTTGCCGTTTTCGCAACATATACCGACTTTGTAATAAGTATTACATAGAGCACAATAACTGCTCCTGCTACAACAAATCCCATTTCTTCTCCTATAACAGAAAAAATAAAGTCTGTTGTTTTTGGATATAAGAAACCTAATTGTGTTTGGTTTCCTTTTAATAGTCCCATTCCAGTAAGTTTTCCAGCTCCTATCGCAAGCTTTGATTGTGTTAAGTTATATCCTGAACCACGTGGGTCTGATTCTGGATTTAAAAATACATTAATTCTTTCTTTAGCATGGTCTGGTAATACAAAAAAGTATAATACTGGAACTGCTATTACTACTAAAATGATTGCTCCAATAATATATTTTTTATTTATTCCTGCTGTAAATAATATCATTACAGTTGCTACCATAAAAGCCATTGCTGTACCATAATCTGGTTGTTTAATGATTAATAAAACTGGAACTGCAACAATTGCTAATGCTATTAATAGTTTTGTTGGTTTGTTTATGTTATTCTTATCTTTTTCTTGTATTTTGCATAAAGCTGTGGCAAAAAACAATATTACAAATATCTTAGCAAATTCTGCTGGTTGTATTGAAAAGAATCCTAAACTAAACCAGCTACTTGCGCCATTTATTGGATCTGTAAATAATACCCCTATTAGCAAGACCAGTATTATTCCATACAAAATTGGCGATATTTTGGCTATTGATTCGTAATCTATAAAAATAATTATAAAAACTATTGGTATACATATAACAAACCATATTAACTGCCTTTGTAAACTATCATCTGATGAATCATAAGTTGCTGAAAATAAAGCAATCATACCTATTATAGATAGTATAATACAACATATAAAAATTCCCCAGTCTATGTTCTTTAAAATCTTTCTTTTCATATTTCTTCCTTTTCGTAAAAAATTTGTTTATTATACATCCTTATTTAGTAGTTTTCTTTTTTCTACCTCTTTTATTACTTTTATTTTCTTCTTTTACTGTTTCTTCCTCTTTTTTATCCTCTTTTTCTGTTTTGTCTCCTTGAAGCTCTTCTTTTACTGCTTTTTTTGTTTCTGTTTTTGGCTTTTCTTCTTCTTTTTTATCTTCTTTTTCTTCTTGCTTTTCTTCTTTTTTATTTTCTTCTATATCATCTTTGTTAGCATTTTCTGTTTTTGTTTTTTCTTTATTTTCCTCTTTTTTAGTTTCTTTCTTATCAGTTTCTTTTTTGTTATTTTCTTTAACTTCTTTCTTCTCTTCTTCATCATCTGCCTTTAATTTTTCGTTATGTTTAATACTAACAATTGGAATATTGGCATATAAAGCGGGAGCCCCTGTAGTTCCATCTTCATTAGCTTTATTCTCTAGACGAACGTCTATAGCATTTTCATCTACATCTATATATTTTTTAATAACTTCTATTATTTCTTGTTTCATCATTTCTAAGAAATCTGCAGATACATTTGCTCTATCTTGCATCAATACCAAATGTAATCTTTCTTTTGCAGTTTCTTTATTTGGTTCTTCCTCTTCTTTTTTCATTAATCTTTTGAAAAAGCTTACTATACTATCAAACATATTTAAAATCCTCCAAGTGTATTATTTTCTTTTAAAGAATCTTTTTATCGCTGCCCAGAAACCTTTTTCTCTTCCTGGTATTGTTACTTCTATGTTTTCTCCTAAAATTCTTTTTGCTGCCTCCATATAAGCTTTTCCTGAAGGTGCTTTTCTGTTAGATATTACTGGTTCACCTTTATTTGTTTGAGTAATAACATATTCATCATCAGGTACTACTCCTAATAAACCGATTGATAATAAATCTACTATATCTTCAACATCCATCATCTTACCTTTTCTTACCATTTCAGGTCTTAATTTATTAATTATAAGCTGTGGATTTTTTATTTCTGAAGATTCTAATAATCCTATAATCCTATCTGCGTCTCTTATTGCAGATATTTCTGGCATTGTTACTACTATTGCTCTATCTGCTCCAGCTATAGCATTTTTAAATCCTTGCTCTATACCTGCTGGACAATCTATTAATATATAGTCAAATTCTTCTTTTAATTTTTCTACTAACTTTTTCATTTGTTCTTCACTTATTGCACTTTTATCTCTTGTTTGGGCTGCTGGTAATAGGAATAATTCTTGAAAACGTTTATCTTTTATTAAAGCTTGTCTTAATTTACATTTTTCTTCTACTACATCTACTATGTCATATACTATTCTATTTTCTAATCCCATTACAACATCTAAGTTACGAAGTCCAATATCAGTATCTACTAATACTACTTTTTTTCCTTCTAATGCTAGGGCAGAACCTAAATTAGCAGTTGTAGTTGTTTTTCCTACTCCTCCTTTACCAGATGTTATAACTATTACTTCTCCCATATTACTTCCTCCTTAAAGCTAGTACAAATTAGCTTGTTACACATAAAATTTGACATTACTATAATATATGAAATTGCAAAAAAAGTCAATGTTAGAAAGCCTATTTGCGTAAGATTTATGAGTTTTTTTAGTCTGTATTGTTAGCACAGGAAAAAGCAGGATACTATCCTGCTTTTTCCTTTTAGAGATATAACAATTCCTCTACAAAAAAGGTAAATAACCTAAGACGTTTTTCTTCTACGCCTTTCCTTTTCTGCGCCTCTAGAATAACTTCTTTATTTAGGTTCATTTTATGCCTACTCCTGGTAAGCGCTATAAGCTCTCGTAAAATCTGCTCTAACTCTTTTTCTTCTTTAGTTAAATCTAAAAGAGCTATTTCAAACACAATTACATACTTTCCTAATTGCGTAAGATTTGGATTGGCTGTTGCTATGGAATTTAGCGAATAATTTATCGCCAAACTGTTTAGCTCTAAAATCGTGTTAATATTCGCATTGCTATACTCTTCATAAGCTTTTTCGGTTGCATTTTCCGAATAGGCTCTAACAAGATTTTTAAAGAAATACCAATCTGTTTTTTGAAGCCCTCTACTAACTAAAAGTTCCTCAAGCTTTATATGTGAAAACCTAAATGTTGACATTATAAAAACTATCTCCCGAATTTTTAGATCGTTATCACTTGGGGAAAAAAGCATTTGAGGCGTAAAATCAGCAAAGTCTTTTTCTATATTTTTTATAATACCGCGTACTAATTTAACAGCCTCATTAATTACAATGTTTCTTTCGCTTTTAGATGTTAAATTTAAAAAGTTTTGTATTTGTACATCATTGCCTAATATGAGTCCTGTCGCAATATTATAATATAAATTTTCTTTTAAAAATTCCTCACCTCTTTGCTCGTCTGCACCTTCAAGTAACTCTTTATATAGAGCATTTTCATATTTTGGGTATATTTTGCCTTCTACAAACCTTCCTGCACTTTGCCAAAATGCTCTAAAATCATCGTCCATATTTCTCAGAACTTTAACTAAGCACCAATAAATTGGTCTATTTAATTTAATGACCAATAAACTGCTTTGCAAAAAAGGATGTGCCAAGATATCTAATAGAAGTAAGTAGTAGAATTTCAGTCTGTTTTCTTCTATTCTACTAAGCTTATATGATTCAACCTTTCCTTCCATATATTTCGGAAATTCCATTTTTTCAAAATCATTTTCTTCTGTTATATATCCAGCTACTGCAGGATAACAGTTATCTGCTACTTCAAGCTCTATTTCATATAGAGCTGAAGTGTTTCTCATTGCTTTTATAAATTCTTCAGATAACAATTCAGCATAAATAATTTGCCTTATTTTAGCTACGTCCTCCATTTCTGCAGTTTTTATTTTCTCGCCCTTAAGGACAAGATATTCATTTCTTTGCATCTCGCAAAATATAGCCAAAATTTGTTTCTGAACACGATTCATATCCTGCTCAAATGTTGACAAAATATTTTTTTGTATCTTCTCTGCTCCTTTTGGTAACTCTTGAGTAAACATATTCGCCGATGACAATATAACTCGGGAGCTTATTTCCATGTCTTCAAGCATTTCATTTGTTAGACCGGAATTAGGTTCTTTTGAAGCATGTTTTAAGTCTCCAAAATACCGATTAAATTCCTTTAGTTCCTTTGGTCTTAATTTTGTTTTAATAAGCATAATAATCCTCCTTTAATGTTTTCAACTTGCTTTTAGCTCTTATAGTATATCACTTTTATCATGTTATGTCTACCTTTCAATCTTCATTTTTAGTGACCATTTATTCTAACAAATCACCTTGACACTTACGGCTTTTAAGCATATACTTTAGGTGTATATTTATACGTAAATTTACTAAAAGGAGGTAATTTCAAACCAATGAACGATTTAATTGAAATTAGATGGCATGGTAGAGGTGGTCAAGGTGCAAAAACAGCTTCTTTATTATTAGCTGATGCAGCATTTAACACAGGAAAATATATTCAAGGATTTCCTGAATATGGTGCTGAAAGAATGGGTGCACCAATAACTGCTTATAACAGAATTAGTACAACACCTATTAGAATACACTGTAATATTTATAACCCAGATTATGTAGTTGTTGTTGATGACACATTATTACATTCTGTAGATGTTACTGCAGGTTTAAAAGAATCTGGAGCAATCATAATTAACAGTACAAAAGATGGTGAAACATTAAAAAAATTACTAAAAGGATATAAAGGACATATATATACAATAGATGCAAGAACAGTATCTGTAGAAGCTTTAGGAAAATATTTTCCAAATACTCCTATGCTTGCTGCAGTTGTTAAAGTTACAGGAATTATACCAGAAAAAGAATTCCTAGAAGATATGGAAGGTTCTTTCAAGCATAAATTTGCAAAAAAACCAGAAGTTATAGATGGAAATATGAAAGCATTGGAAATAGCTTTACAAAGAGTTGTAGAAATACAATAGGGATTTGGGGACGGTCCTTTTTTCCCTATACAAAATTTTTACTTAGAGTTCTTATTATGTATATAATTAAATTTTAAGCCCGTCTCTAAAGTTCAAAAGAAAGGAGTATAAAAATGGATAAAACAAACATTAATAATACAACTCCAATGGAAGATATGACAATTGGAGGAATAATATATAATGCTGGAAATTCTCGTGAAGTTAAAACTGGAGACTGGAGAAGCATGAGACCTATTTTCGATAGTGAAAAATGTAAACAATGTGGTTTATGTTTCCCTGTTTGTCCAGAAAATGCAATTCCAGTTGGACAAGATATGAAAAGAACAGATTTTAATTATGACTATTGTAAAGGATGTGGCGTATGTGCTAAAGTTTGTCCTTTCAAAGCAATCTCAATGGAAGAGGAGGGAGTTGAATAATGAGTATTAGAGAACGTTTAAGTGGTAATGAAGCTGCAGCTACAGCCATGAAACAAATAAATCCAGACGTTGTTGCTGCCTTCCCTATTACACCATCAACAGAAATACCACAATATTTTTCTACTTTTGTTAGCAATGGTGCTGTTGATACAGAATTCGTTGCAGTAGAAAGTGAACATAGTGCAATGAGTGCTTGTGTTGGTGCCGAAGCAGCAGGTGCTAGAGCTATGACAGCTACATCTTCAAATGGATTATCTTTCATGTGGGAAATGATATATATAGCTTCATCATTACGTTTACCTATAGTAATGTCTCTTGTTAATCGTGCTGTATCTGGACCATTAAATATCCACAATGATCACTCTGATGCAATGGGTGTTCGTGATGCTGGATGGATAATGTTATTTTCAGAAAGTAATCAAGAAGCTTATGATAATTTATTAATGGCTCATAGAATTGCAGAACATAAAGATGTTTTATTACCATTAATGGTATGCCAAGACGGATTTATTACATCACATTCTATAGAGACAATAGATTTAGTAGAAGATGATAAAGTAAAAGAATTTGTTGGTACATATAAACCAGAACATTATTTATTAAATAGTAAAGAACCTATTTCTATGGGACCTTTAGATTTACAAGGTTATTTATTCGAACATAAAGCACAACAATCTCAAGCTATGAAAAATGCTAAAAAAGTTATTTTAGAAGTAGCAGAAGAATTCGAAAAATTAACAGGTAGAAAATATGGTTTATTTGAAGAATATAAATTAGAAGATGCAGATGTTGCTATAGTTTGTATGAACTCTACAGCAGGTACTGCAAAATTCGTAGTAGATGATTTACGTAGTAAAGGTGTTAAAGCTGGATTATTAAAAGTTCGTGTATTTAGACCTTTCCCTGCTGAAGAAATTGCTAAAGCTATTTCTAACGTAAAAGCTGTTGCAGTATTAGATAAAGCTGATTCTTTAAATGCTGCAGGTGGTGCATTATTTACAGATGTTACATCTGGTATGTTCGTAAATGACATTCATGTACCTACAGTAAGTTATATTTATGGAATCGGTGGTAGAGATACAAAAACTGATGATATAGAAAAAGTTTATAATGATTTATTAGAAATCGTAGAAACAGGAAAAATAGATAATCCTTACAGACATTTAGGATTAAGAACGAAAGGAGCTGAAAAATAATGCCATATAATTTAAAAGAAGTAATTGCTACAAAGCCTTCAAGATTTTCTGAAGGACATAAAATGTGTGCAGGTTGTGGAGCTCCACCAGTTGCTAGAATGGTTTTACGTGCATTAAAGCCAGAAGATCATGCTGTAATTGCTACAGCTACTGGATGTATGGAAGTTTCTACATTTACATATCCTTACACATCTTGGACAGATTCTTTTATTCATACGGCTTTTGAAAATGCAGGAAGTACACTATCTGGTGTTGAAGCTGCATACAAAGCTTTAAAGAAACAAGGAAAAATAGAAGAAGATACACATACAAAATTTATCGCATTTGGTGGAGATGGTGGAACTTATGATATAGGTTTACAATCACTTTCCGGAGCAATGGAAAGAGGACATGATATGGTTTATGTATGTTATGATAATGGAGCATATATGAACACTGGTATTCAACGTTCTTCTGCAACACCTAAATTTGCAGACACAACAACTTCACCTGCTGGAACAGTTATCCCAGGTAAAGCACAAGAAAGAAAAGATTTAACAGAAATAATGGTATCTCATCATTTACCATATGTTGCTCAAACTCTTGCTATGACTAATTTTAAAGATTTATACGAAAAAGCAGAAAAAGCAATATATACAGAAGGACCAACATTCTTAAATGTAATGGCTCCTTGCCCAAGAGGATGGGGATATGCAACAGAAGATTTAATGCAAATAAACAAATTAGCTGCAGATACATGTTATTGGCCATTATATGAAGTTGTAGATGGTAAATATAAAATAACATATAAACCAGCAAAAAAACTTCCAATCGAAGAATTCTTAAAACCACAAAAACGTTTTAGACATATGTTTAAACCAGGAAATGAATGGATGATAGAAGAATTCCAAAGAATAGTTGATAAAAGATGGAATGAATTATTAGCATTAGAAGAAATGACAAATAAAGAATAGGGATTTGGGGACGGTCCTTTTTTCCCTATTATAATTAATTAAGAGTTGAGTTGTTTTATACTTCTTAGCTCTTTTATTTTTTCTTATCCAATTTATTATTAATTTATATGCATTCGTTTTTCTATCCAAGAAATTCTATTTTTTCCAATTCCTAAAATTGCACAAATATTTTTATTACTTATTTTGTATTTAGTATTAAAATAATGCTTTAATTTTATAATTAAACTATTTGATTTTCTTACTTCTTGTATTGAAGTATTATATTTTAAGCAAAATTCTTCAATTATTATTTCTATATCTTTTCTTTCTAATTTTTTAGTTTTTTCGATTACATCAGTAAAACTATAAGGTTCTGTGCTATTATTCTTAAATTCAAAATTTGTCAAATCTTTTTTACAAATTAATTCTTTTAGCTGAAGATTTGCTTTTTTATCTTGCATCTGTTTACATGATGAATACGCATAATTATAGGGTTCTGACACAATTCCTGCTTTTACAGGATTTTTATGTATATAATCTATACATAAAAATAAATGTTCTTCATTTTGAATTATTTGTGTATGATACCTATTAGCAAAAACATATCCATTTCTATCTTCCGACACATTATAAAAAATTGCATATGATGTATTTACTTTTCTCATAAAAGATTCAACATCATGTATATCATTGGTATGCATTAAAATATGCACATGATTGTCCATAACACAATACGCTATTATTCTAATATTTTCTATTTTTTTTGAATATTTAGTTATTAATTCAATATATTTATTTTTATAATCTTTCTTATAGAAAATAAATTCATCTTTTATCCCTTTTGTGACTATATGGATAAAATTAGATTTAATATTTTCTCTTGCCGGCCTAGTCATTATCCCTCCTTTTTAACTTTAACTAAACTAAATAATGAAACATTTGTTGAATAATTTAGACAAAAAAGTTTAGAATAAAAAATTTTCTTTTTTAAATATTTCTCGAAAAAAACAAATATAAACTTTTATTAAGATACTTAAATTTATCTCATTACAATGATTTCAATTATATAGGAAATAATTTAACGTTCTTTAAAATCAATATAGGGATTTTAGGACCGTCCCCAAATCCCTATATATATTATTCTTCCTCTGGCGCTTCAACTGGGCAAACTCCTGCGCAAGTACCACAAGAAATACATGCAGATGGATCAATTACGAATTTATCATCTCCTTGTGAAATACAACCTACAGGACATTCTGCTGCACACGCTCCACAGCTAATGCACTTATCTGTTATTTTATATGCCATTTATATCACCACCTTTCGTATTATATTTACTAGAGTATATGTTTTATACTTATTTAGAATAACTTCCAATATGTTTTACATATCATCTGCATCAATTATATCATTTTGTCCTAATTTTTCTAGTTCTTCTAATTCTTTTGCATTTTCTTTTTCTTCTGGATCTTCTGTTTCTTCATCATTACTCTTTATTATTTTAATGTCTTCAGCTTTATATTTTTTATAAAAATATCCGTCGCCTTCTTCATCATTAAATTTAACTCTTACATTTTCTTTTAGTATTTCTACATTTTCTACAATTCCTTCTCCATCTTCTGTTTCCACTATAGAACCTATTTTAGGAAGTCTAGCAAGCTTTTCTTCATATGCTTCTTGTTCATATTTTAAACAGCACATTAGTCTTCCACATACACCAGAAATTTTTGATGGATTTAATGACATGTTTTGTTCTTTTGCCATTTTTATAGAAACTGCTTCGAAGTTATTTAAAAATGTGCAACAGCATAGTTCTCTTCCACAAACTCCGTTTCCACCCATTCTCTTTACTTCATCTCTTACACCTATTTGTCTTAATTCTATTCTAGTTTTAAATATTGCTGCTAGGTCTTTTACTAATTCTCTAAAGTCTATTCTACCATCAGCTGTAAAATAAAATAGTAATTTTGATCTATTAAATTTATATTCTACATTTATTAACTTCATTGGCAATTTATGTTTTTCTATTTTTTCTAAACATATTTTATATGCTTCTTTTTCCTTTTCTTTATTTTCTCTTTGCCAAGCAAAATCTTTTTTATTTGCAAGTCTTATAATTTTTCTTAAAGGTTCTACAACTTTATCATCTTCTACTAATTTATTTGCAATAGATATTTCTGCAAGTTCTTCTCCATTTGCAGTATCTACAATTACTTTATCTCTTAAATTTAGTTTAAGATGTCCTGGATCAAAGAAATATATTTTTCCGGGTTTTTTAAATTTAATTCCTACTATTTCTTTCACTATTTATCTCCTTCCACATATTCATTAAAAGATAATCTATACACATATCAAAATTCCCATTGGCCCTTAATCTCTTTTTTACTTCTTCTACTATAAATATGCAATTTGCATAGGCCATTTGGTTAATTCCTTCTTTTGCTTTATTATTTAATATAATATTTATATAATCTAACATATTATATATATCATCTTTGTTTTCATATATAACATTTGCATTATTTATAAATGTAACAATGTTATCCTTATCTATTATATCAAATATTTTGTCAATTTGCTCGTATTCTTCTGATTTTTCTTTTAATAATATAGCTTTTTTTATGCTTCCACCACATGCTTGTAAATAAGAATTAGTTATATTATCGATATTTAGACCATTTAATATAGTTTTTATTTCATCTTCTGATAATAAATTAAAATATATTTTTGTACATCTAGATTTTATGGTATTAAGTATTTTATTTTCATTTGATGTTATTAAAATTATTGTTATATATTGTGGAGGTTCTTCCAATGTTTTTAATAAGCAATTTTGTGCTTCTACGGTCATAAGTTCACTATCATTTATTATATATACTTTATGATCTGAATTTACTGGTTTTTCTGCTATTTTTGACTGCATATTTCTTATTTGATCAATCTTTATACTACTTCCTTCTGTATCTATCACTTGAAAATTGACATTATTATTACTATTAAATTCTATACAAGATTTACATATATCACAAGGTTTATCATTTGAAGAAGTACATAAAATTGTTTTGGCAAGTTCTTTTGCCATTAATTTTTTTCCAATTCCCTCTTCTCCTATAAATAAGTAACTATGTAATATATTATTATTTGTTATAGAATTTTCTAATTGCTTTTTAATTTTATCATGTCCTATAATTGTATTAAACAAGATATTTCCTCCTATATTACTACAAATTTAATCTACAAAACCAAATTCATTTAATGGCCAAAATCTAATTACTACTTCACCTTCTATTTTATCTAATGGTATACATCCAAACACTCTGCAATCAACACTTGAATTTCTATTATCTCCCATTGCAAATACTGTGTTTTCTGGAACAATTATATCAGAAAATATTCCTTCCATATCATCTGTAACTATTCCTGGTTGTAAATAATCTTCTTGCAATTCTTCGCCATTTACAAAAACTTTTCCTTCTTTTATTTGTACATGATCTCCAGGAAGTCCTATTACCCTTTTTATATAACTAATCTTAGTTGTTTCTAAAATATTGTAATCAAACATTTCTTTTAAAGACATATCTTTTGTATCTGTAAAAATCGCTATAGGGTTGCTTAAATCTGTATCATCTTTTGTTCTATATGTTACTGATGGAGCTTCAAATGTTATTATATCTCCTCTTTTTGGCATTTGTTTAAAGGTTCTTCCCACTCTATTTAATATTAATCTTTGGTCCTCTTTTAACGTAGGATACATTGATGATTGTTTTACAATAGTTGGAGTAAAAAGAAAATATTTTATTATAAGTGCTAAGACTATTGCAATTACTATGCAAATTATCCAATTAAAAATCTCTTTTGCTATTTTCTTTTTATCTATTTGTAACCTCTTCTGCTTCACTTGCATCTATTTGTTCTTCCTCCCTTAATATAAACTTGCTAGTGGTTTTCGTTGGTATTCTTATAACTACTTCTGTTCCTTCTCCTAATTTACTTTTTATATCTATTGTTCCATTATTTCTTTCTAATATTTCCTTAGCTATAGAAAGTCCTAGTCCTGTTCCTCCAGATTCTCTAGTTCTTGCTTTATCTACCCTATAAAATCTGTCAAATATTCTTTCTAAGTCGTCTTCTGGTATTCCAATTCCCGTATCTATAAATTTTATATATGCATCATTATATACAAATCCAACATATATATTTATTTTTCCATTTTCATTTGTATATTTAATACTGTTCGATAAAATATTTATTATTACTCTTTCTATTCCATCTTTTTCAGCATAAACTGGTGGAACATTTGCAGTAACTAAACAATGAACTTGTAGATTTTTCTTATCTATTTCTATTTGTAATTTTTCTTGACATTTTTTTGCAAGTTCTCCTAAATCAAATTCTTCTTTTTCAACAGCAATCTTATTACTATCAAATCTAGATAATGATAATAAATCTGTTACTAGTTTTGCCATTCTTTTTGCTTCTGATGATATTACACCTAAAAACTTAGTTTCTATTTCTTTGTCATGTTCTGTTTCTAATAATGTATCTGCATATCCCATTATAGAAGTTATTGGTGTTTTTAATTCATGTGATACATCTGCAACAAACTCTTTTCTCATGTTATCTAGTTTTACATGTTCTGTAATATCTTGTATAACTGCAATAATTCCTGCTGGTAAATCTTTCTCATCTTTAAGGATTTCAAAAGATAAATTTAAATATTTGTCTTTTACTTTTACCTTCTCTTCTGTAGATGTCCATTCTTCTAGATACATTATTTTTTCCATATTTATATCTATATTTATATTTTTAAATATTTTCTCAAAGTCATCATTTTCGTCCATTATGGCTAATGCTCTTGTTGCTGCTGGATTAACTAATATAACTTTACCTTCTTTATTAAAAGCAATTACACCATCTGTCATATGTAAAAGAATTGTTTCTATTTGCTTTTTTTGTCTTGACATTTCTGCCAGATTTTCTTTTAACTTTGTTGTCATTTCTTCAAATGTATCTGCAAGCTCATCAATCTCGTTTTTTCCTTTTATTTCTTTTTTTCCTTCACTTGAAGTTATTTTTTCTGCATTTTTTATTAATTTATTTATAGGTTTTACAACTGTTTTTGATAAAAAAATACCTACAATAATACTTATTACTCCAAATACTAAAAGTGAAATTAGTAGACTAATTTTTATGTTAGATACTTCTTTTACAATTATATCTGTAAGTTCTGGCTGACTTATTCCTGCATTTATAGCTTCTAATGAATTAGTAAAAAAGATACCTAAACCTGTTATTATTACTATTCCTAATATAAAAAATATTAATACTATTTTTAATTGTATATTTTTTATCATTTATATCCCTTCTTTTCAACAAAATAGGCAGACACTTCAATCGTCTACCTATTTTACTTAATATGTTTATTTTTCGCCTGAAGCTATATAATATCCTACGCCCCTTTTTGTAATTAGTATTTTTGGGTTTGATGTGTCTTCTTCTATTTTTTCTCTTATTCTTCTAACTGTAACATCTACAGTTCTAATATCTCCATAATATTCATAGCCCCATACCTTTTCAAGTAGAGTTTCTCTAGTAACTACTTGTCCTGGTTGATTTGCTAAGTATTTTAATACTTCAAATTCTCTTAATGTTAAATCTATAACTTTATTTTTTACTCTAGTTTCAAATTTATCTATATCTAATTGTAGATTTCCTACGATTATTTTATTAGTATTTGCTTCTGGAGCTATTCCTTCTTCGTAATTTCCTTTACCTTTTCTTAAATTAGCTTTAATTCTTGCCATTAGTTCTCTTATACTAAATGGCTTTGTTATATAATCATCTGCTCCTAATTCTAATCCTAATATTTTATCTATTTCTTCGCTTTTTGCAGTTAACATTATTATAGGAACATTTAGTGTATGTCTTATTCTTTTGCATACAGATAAACCATCTATTTTTGGAATCATTATATCTAATAATATTAAATCTGGATTTTCGTTTAATGCTAAATCTACAGCCTTTTCCCCATCTGTAGCTTCTAAAGTATTATATCCTTCTTTTTGTAAATTATATACCAACATATCTATAATTGGTTGTTCATCATCCACAATTAATATTGTTTTTTTATCAGTATCTATTATGTTATCCACCAATGATCCACCTTTCTTTTCTTTATTATAAATATATATAATTTATATCACAATATGTAATTTTGTACAAGGTATTTAGAAAAGTTTTTACATTATAATATACTTGCTGCCCCTATAATTCCGGCATCGTTTCCCAAGCTTGCTGGAACTATTTTTAATTCTTTTCTTGCATTAAATAATAACTTTTTATTTTTTATTTCTTCTTGTACTTTAGGAATTATTAAGTCACTAATATGTACAAAACTTCCACCTATACATACAATTTCTGGTTCAAATATATTTACTAAATTTGATATTCCTATGCTTAAATATTCTACATATTCTTTTATTACTGGTTGTAGTCTTAAATCATTAAAATGTTTTCTTATTTCGTTTACTATTGCCACCCCTGAAAAATCTGCTGGTAATTCTAATGTCTCTGATACTTGTCTTTTTAAACTTTTCATAGAACAATATGTTTCGAAACAACCTTTACTTCCACATTTGCATTCTCTACCGTCTTTTTGTACAATCATATGTCCAAATTCCATTCCAGATTTATATCTAGGCTCTACTAATTTATTTGTTAAAAAAGCTGCTCCACCAATTCCTGTTCCTAGACATAAATATATATTATCTTGTGCTGTTTTTGTGCTTCCATACATACTTTCTGCTATTCCTGCACATTTTGCATCATTTTTTATTTTAACTTCTAAGTTAAATTCTTTTTTTAGTGGCTTTTCAATATCTAATTTTGGTAAATCTAAATTTACCACATTATATATACAATTATTTTCTATCATTCCTGGAGAAGCAATTCCAATATATCCAATTTCTTTAATTGTAACATCTTGCTCTTTTAATATTTGTTTTATAAATTTTTCTATAGTAGTAATTATCTTTTTTTCTATATTTTTCTTATCATCTGGTAAAATATCTACTTCTTTTTTATTAATTATTTTACCACTTGATCCAACTAATCCTACTCCTATATGACTTCCACCTATATCTATTCCAATATTCATATTTATCCCTCCAATTTATAATACAAATATACTTATTAATAATACTATTATTGTAGAAGAGCATAAATATGTTCCAATTGGTAGTTTTAATTCTTTTTTACTTGTTTTAACAACTTTTCTTTTTCTTATTGTCATTAAAAATTTTGCTAATTGAACTAGTAAGATTATTGCTAGCATAAGTCCTAGCGATATTATAAATAAGTCTATTCCTAAAAAAGTTGCCATATATACGCTTAATAATAGTATTTGAATAATATAAAAAGATTCACCTTTTGTTCTTAAAGTTATTGTATCTATTACTATTAATAACATAAAAGGTACTAAATACGCAATATATACTGCTAATTGTGACTCATTATTATTAGCATTTACTATTATTTGCATTGCTTCTATTATAAATCCAACTAATAAAATTATCTTTGATATCCTATGTTCTTTTTTATCAATAATTGCGATAGCTATTAGAGCAAGAACAAATAAGCATAAAAACATTAAATTCATCATACCTTAATAGATGTTCCTTTCTTATTTTTTTCTAACTTGCAAATAGGCATATACACTTCTGCATATGCCTATTTTAAATCTCATTTATATATTCTAATTAATTAACATCTGTAACTGTTAAGTTTTCTGTATCTATTGAAACAACATATTTGTCTCCATCATTTGTTACATACTCTACTGATTTTCCATCTGCTCCTTTTGTGAAATTAGATGATTTATCTATTGCTTTTACAACTTCATCTATAACATCTGTTTCTTCTGTAACAGGTTGTTCTATTGGTTGAACAGCGTTTGGATCTGTAGTTGGAACAACATTTGGATCTATATTAGGTTGTATTACTGTGTCTTCTTGATCCTTTTCTACTACTTTTAAAGCCATTGTTACAACATCTTTGGCATATGTTTTATTCATTTCCGCAAGTACTGCATTGTCTTTACCTTTTAAGCCATCTTGTCCAAAAACTAAATATACTATAACCCCTGCTAGGCATAGTAAAACAATAATTGTTATAACTAATGCTACTAATGTGATTCCTTTTTCTTCTTTTAATTTGTACATGTTCATAGAAAATTCTCCCTTCTTTTGTAAGTGCTATTCGCGTAATACTTTACGTTTTTTCTCTACTAATATTTTATATGTTTATATTAAAAAGTCAAGGCATTTCATTTAAACATAATATTAATGTAATATTTTCGTAACAAAGGTGTAATTATAGATTTTTTACATATTTATTGCTTATTCTTTGTCTTATTATTATAATGTACTTATATATGCTAACAATTTTAAATTTTGCAAATAAAGGGAGGTTTTTATGAGTTCATTAGCATCTGTTACAGTAGACACATTGAAAAATAATTTAAATAAAATTACAACTATAGTTGCTTTTGCATTTATTATAAATAGTGTAATAGATTTGTATAATTGTATTCATTATTCAACTATTGACCTAAGTGGATTTTCCGTTCCTTACATAATTATCTGTAGCATAATTATTATAGTTATTTCTGCAATAACTATTCGCGTGTCTTTAACAGGTAATTACAATAAAATTACAAGAATACTTGCTATAACTTCTGCAATATTATTTATTGTTTCTATTATTTCATATTTTGCAATTTATAATAGCGAATATAATATCGCAAAAGAAATACGCGAAGAGTCACAAATAAAATCATTTACTGATTTTATTAATTCAAAATCATCTCCTGTGAATCCTAGATCTGAAAGAGCTGATAGAGTATTAGCAATAGGTGACTTTCCACCATTACCACTTTATACAACACATCGCAACAACATATTTCTTCCAAGTGAACTAACAGAAGAACATGGATATTATTTAAGCTTTATATTTATTGCTATTGAATTTTTGTTCTTCGCACAGTACTATTTCAGACATTTTGATACTGAAGCAACATTAAATAAAATTGATATTTTGGAAAAGGAGGATGTTTAAATGTTTAGATTATGGTGGATGAGTAACAATGCTTTAAAAGAAAGAGCAGATTATTTAGAAAAAATAGCTTTACTTAAATGGGATATTTGGTTTTATTATACAGGAATACAACTAGTTGTTACATTCGCTCTTTTAGGATTAATTTTACTTGCATTTATAGCATATGCTTTTACTTCGCA
This sequence comes from uncultured Clostridia bacterium, assembly GCA_944390295.1. Taxonomy (GTDB): domain Bacteria; phylum Bacillota; class Clostridia; order TANB77; family CAG-508; genus Merdicola. The sequence continues at coordinate 32,830 of CALXPV010000011.1, forward strand.
AACTACTTTTGTTGATCCTTTCTCTAGCTCTAAAATAGCATTTTTTGTATTAAATGCTATTTTCATTGTTACATTAGTAATATTAAATTGTAATTTTATATTTGAAGGTGCCAAAAACGAAAACAGAAAGAAAAGAATGGCAACTTTATTAGGTATTTCTGTAATTACACTTATATTTTCTATCATCATGTTTGTTACTATGAATGGCTCTATGCATGAAAATATTAACTTATTGCATGAAAGTAATCCAGAAATGTATAAAGAAACTATTCTTTCTACATTAATTCCTAATACAAGTGATTTAAATTATTTTATACCATTTTGGATTCTTTCAGTTGCATTTATATTAATTATTGGATTTATTGTTTATTTAGATTCTATATGGTTATATAGATTAGATAAAAAAGATACTGTAATGGAATCTACTGACATTTTATTTGATGATGAAAAAAATGTGAAATATTAGAAAAACAAAAGAACTATCAAGAAAGTGATAGTTCTTTATTTTCTTTTTAAGCAAGCAATGTAAAAGCCATCATGCTTTTCATTTGGAAATAGTTCTATTGTATTCTTCTCATTTACATATTTAAAATCTTTTTTTACTTTATCAGATATATCTACTATTTCAAATTCTTCCTCTTCTAAGAATTTTTCAATAATATTTATATTTTCTTCTTTTAAAATACTACAAGTTGAATAAACTAATATTCCATCATCTTTTAAATACTTAGAACATGTTTTTAAAATTTGATATTGTATTTTAGTAATTTCATCAATATTTTCTTCATTTCTATTCCATTTTATATCAGGCTTTCTTCTTATAACTCCTAATCCTAAGCAAGGTACATCTAGTAAAATTTTATTAAACTTTTTATCATAAGCTTTATCATAAATACTTGCATCTTTTACTTCTGTTTTAATTATATTAATTCCTAATCTTTTAGCATTTTCATCTACTTGTTTTAATCTTTCTTCATATATATCCCATGCAACAATACTTCCTGTATTATTCATAATTTCTGCTAGATACGTAGTTTTTCCTCCAGGCGCACTACATGCATCTAATACTGTTTCTCCTTCTTTTGGATTTAAAATAAAACTACTTAAACCAGCTGACTCATCTTGTATTGATATATTTCCATTAATATATTCCGGCATTTTTACAATATTTTTCGTTCCGGTTATTGTTCTAAAATCATCTAATATTGACTGATTACCTATTTCTATATTTCCCTTCAATCTATTTATTCTTACTGTATTATTAGGTCTTAAATTTAGATTATTACAAATTTCTAATGCTTCTTTTTCTCCATATTCATTTATTAATTTGTCTACAAACCATTCTGGCATAGATGTTTTTAAACTTATTCTTTTATTTGTTTCTTTTATATCATCTATATTTTGATAATCACTTTTTTCTATTTTTCTTAAAATTGCATTTACAAAGTTTGCTGATTTATAATTATATTTTTTGCATAAATTAACACTTTCATTTACTGCTGCAGATTTTGGAACTTTATCTAAAAATATAATTTGATATGACCCTAACATTAATATATTTTTAACCCATTCAGACATTTTTTTTATTTTAATTTTAGAATATTTTTGTACAATATATTCTAAAGTTAGTTTCCAAGTAATTACTCCATATACAAGTTCAGAAATAAATCCTATATCTAAATTTGAAAGCTCCTCTCTATTTTTATTAATGTATTTATCTAACACAATATTTGAATATGCTTTTTTTTCGTTTATATCATATAAAATTTTCAATGCTAAATTTCTTGCTTTATCTATTTTCATAACTCCTCCTCGTATAATGAACATATAGTCAATTATATATTTTTTTATATATTAAAATTTTATATAATATCTATATAGAC
>CALXPV010000012.1 GCA_944390295.1 uncultured Clostridia bacterium
GCAGGAAAATATGAAATAGAAAGTAATTTTGTAGGAGCCAAAAAAGATTATATAAAAAATTTACTAAGAGAAAAGAAGTGTAGTGAATTAATGCTAATAAACTAAAAAAAGCCAAAACGAAATAAAATTTGGCTTATTAAGGTTGTTTTTTAATAAAAAATATAATAAACTAAAATTAGTTTAAATCAAGAGAAATTAAATCAAATTATAAATTAGTGCTTGAAAATATTGAAATCTAGGGAAATCCCCAACCAACAAAACTCATACTTTTAGTTTAAAGAGTTTGATTTTTTATATATACTGATATATAATACAAAGAGAATAAAACATAGGTGGAATTACAATGATACTCGATTTAATAGAAATAAAACCAAAACTAAATGTTAAAAAAGTAGTAATAGTATCAATAATAATAGTACTATTATTAGCTCTTGTGGGAGTGCTGACTACATTTGCAATTATAAACTATATAGAATTAAATAAAGTAAAAGAAGAGCAAATCTTACAATTAACGAAGCCAACACATAAAGTGTATTTAACAGAAGAAGATAAGAAAAATAATATAGTTACAAAAGTGAATAAAATATATAATTCTGATTACAAAAGAGTATTTTTAACTTTTGATGATGGACCTTCTAAATCTGTTACAATACCAATATTGGATATATTAAAAGAAAATAATATAAAGGCAACATTTTTTACTCTTGGAAGTAATGTAAATAGATATCCAGAGATAGTTAAAAGAGCATATCAAGAAGGACATTATATAGCAAACCATAGCTATACACATTCATACAAAGATTTATACAAATCTCCGGAAAAAGTATTAGAAGAATATAATAAAACAGAAAAAGCTATAAGAAAGGCAATAGGAGTAGAAAATTATAATTCTAGATTATTTAGATTTCCAGGAGGAAGTGTTGGAGGAAAATACGATAAAAATAAAAAAGAAGCAGTAAAACTTCTAAATAAAAATAATATTGCACATCTAGATTGGAATGCATTAACAGCAGATGCAGCAGGAATTACAGACAATAATGAAATGCTTAAATATTTAGAAAAAACGATTGGAAATAAGAAAAGTGTTGTAATTTTGATGCATGATACAGGTAGCAAAAAAGGAACATACGAAATTTTACCCAAATTAATAAAAATGTTAAAGGAAAAAGGATATAAATTTGAAAATATATATGATTTATTAAGATAGGATGGATGCTTATAAATTTGCACCCATCCTATTTTAATGCAATAATTGCATGGATTTTTTTATCATCTAAACTTTTTATTACTACCTTGTGAGTGTTCTCGTCAAAAGAATAGCAAGCTTTTACAGTTTCGTGAAGTCTAATTTGTTTTTTATACATTATTTCGAAATCATCAAATAAATTATTTTCATAAATATTTTCTGGTAATGCTTCGTATGCAATATCAAGATAATATAAATTATGTAAGTGTTTATTTAAATCAATTTGAGTTCTTGTAATTTTGTAATTTATTTCTGAAATATATTTTTTAGGATCTATTAATTTTGAAATTTCACATTCTTCCTCTGGAAAAACATTTTTATCTTCAGGCCTATATTTTGAAATAACATCTTCAGGAATAGCAGTGATTCTACCTGTTTCGGTATTTACTAATACCCATTTAGAAGTTGCAACGATGACTAATTCATTATTTTGATTATATACTTCAAAATCTCTGTAAGTTGAAAATTTTTCTACATTTTTTGCCCAAGTTTTTATATGAAACTTATCACCATATGTAGGTCTTTTTAAAACTCTAACTTTCCATCCTAATAAAACCCAAGATAAATGAGTATTTATAATATCATTTAATCCAAAATTTATACTATCAGAATGATATGAACCAATATCTTCTAAAAAAGATAAAATAGCTTTATTACTTAATTTATTAAACTTTTCTACATCTTTAAGACCGATTTCAAAATCATGTTCAAAATATCCCATAAAATTGCCTCCTTCATATAGTTAGAAATTTTAGCACAAAATAAGATAAAATACAAATAAATAATATTTTAAGCTACTAAAAATTATTATACTAACCGGTTCATAAACGTTTACAAAACATAAGAAATATGACATAATATAGAAGTATAGGAGTGATATAAATGAGAATATTAAAAGATTTTAAAATACCAGATTTTAAATTTCCTAAAATGAAAATGGAAGGGATGGAAAACATTCAAGAAATGAATGTAAATTACGATGAGATTGAACAAATAAAAGACAAGAAAAATAAAAAGTTTTATCCAGCAACACACTATAAAACAGTAAAAGAAATTTTCAAAAGATCAATAGAATTATATAAAGATAATGTATACATATTAGAAAGACCAAATCATGATCATAAAGCTAAATTTGAAGAATTTACTTATGAAAGATTTGGAAATGATGCAATTAATTTAGGTACAGGTCTTATTAAATATTTAAATTTAAAAGATGAAAGAATTGTAATAATTGGGGAAAATACATATTATTGGTATGTTTCATATTTTTCTATTTTATGTGGTGCAGGAATTGCTGTTCCGGTAGACAAAGAATTACCTGTAAATGAAATAGAAAATGTTATAAAACGTTCACATGCATCTGCTGTAATTTATTCAAAAAAGAAGAAAGATGCAATTGATAAAATAAAAGACAACTTACCAATGGTTAAATATTTTATCGAAATGAATAGTGATGAAGGTGTACAAGGAAGAGATGTAGGAATTGAACATGTAATTGCAGAAGGTAAGAAATTTACTGATGAAGGAAATACAGAATATATGGATATCGAAATTGATCCAGAAGAATTCAAATTCTTAATATTCACATCAGGAACAACATCACAAGCTAAAGGTGTAATGCTAAACCACAGAAACTTAGCTGCAAATGTTAATGCAGTTTCAACATATGTAAAAATTAATGATTGGGATAGATTTTTCTCTGTATTACCACTTCACCATACATATGAATCATCAATAGGAGCTTTATTACCATTTGCAAATGGTTCTTCTGTTGCAGTATGTGGAGGATTAAGATATATCGTATCAGATATGCAAGAGGCTCATCCAACTGCAATGCTTGCTGTACCATTATTGGTTGAGAACTTATATAAAAAGATAAATCAATCAATAGAAAAAAGTGGAAAAGCAGGACTTGTAAATTCTATGCTTCATGTAACAAATGCATTAAAAAGTGTAGGAATAGATATAAAGAAAAAGGTATTTAAAGAAATATATGATAATTTAGGCGGAAAAATGAGAATAATAGTCTCTGCAGCAGCTCCAATAGATAAAAAAGTAGGAAAATGGGTTCAAGATATAGGTATAGAGTTTTTACAAGGATATGGACTTACAGAAACAGCACCAATTTCAGCACTTACACCAGAATGTGATCCAAGAGTAGGTTCTGTAGGACTTCCTGTAAATTGTGCTCAAATAAAAATACATAATCCAAATGAAAACGGAGAAGGTGAAATTTGGATAAAGAGCGAAACATTAATGATTGGATATTACGAAGATGAAGAAGCAACAAAAGAAGTTGTACATGATGGATGGTTTAATTCCGGAGATATTGGATATATGGATAAAGATGGATATGTATATGTTACTGGAAGAAGTAAAAATGTTATAGTAACACAAAACGGAAAAAATATATATCCAGAAGAAATAGAATTATTATTATCAAAAGTACCAGAGATTTCAGAAAGTATGGTTTATGGAAAAGAAGTTGAAGGTGAAAAAGAATTAATAATTACTGCTAAAGTAATTCCAAATTTAGAAGAAATAGAAAAATTACACGGAAAAGATTTAAAAGAAGAAGAAATACATAAAATAATATGGAATAAAATAAAAGAAGTAAATAAAGGATTAACATCATATAAAGCAATTAAAAGATTAGAATTAAAACATGATGAATTTGAAAAAACAACAACAATGAAAATAAAAAGATATGTAGAATTACAAAAAGATAAGGACAAAGAAAATAAAGAAGAAAAATAATTTGGAGGTAAAATGAAAAAAAAGAAAGTACTGTTTATTTCAAGTACTGGTGGACATTTTAGTGAGCTTATGCAGTTAAAACCATTATTTGAAAAATATGATTATCATATAATAACAGAAAAAGATAAATTCACATATAGTTTTAAAAAAACATATGGTAAAAAAATTTCATATATGGTATATGCTACTAGAATGCATCCTTTTAGTTATACCTTTAAATTTCTTTGGGATTGTATTTTGACAGTATTTTACTTTGTAAAAATAAGACCAAAATATATAGTTACAACAGGTACACACAATGCAGGTCCAATGTGTGTACTTGGAAAAATTTTCGGTTCAAAAATAATATATATAGAAACTTTCGCAAATAGACACTCTAAAACTGCTACAGGAAGAATAATATATCATTTTGCAGATTTATTTATAGTTCAATGGAAAGAGATGCTTGAAATTTATCCTAAAGCAACACTAGGAGGGTCAATATATTGATACTAGTATTATTAGGAACTCAAAATTATAGTTTTAAGCGTTTACTTGAAAAAATTCAAGAAATGATAGATAAAAAAGTAATAAATGATAAAGTAGTAGTTCAGGCAGGAAGAACAAAATTTGAATCGAAAGATATGGAAATTTTAGGAATGGTTTCTGATAGAAAGTTTAAAAAACTTATAAAAGAAGCAGATTTGATAATAACACATGGTGGTGTTGGATCAATAGTAACATCATTAAAAATGAATAAAAAAGTTATAGCAGTACCACGTTTAAGTGGGTTTGATGAACATATAAATGATCATCAAATACAGATTGTTGATACATTTAATAAACAAGGTTTATTAATAGGTGTTATAGAACTTACAGAGTTTGAAGATGCACTAAAGCGTGTAAAAGACTTTGAACCTGCTAAATTTATAAGTCAAACAGATAATATGATAAATTTAATAGAAAATTTTATCGATAATAATTAGCTCCTTATAAAGGAGCTTTTTGTATAGTAGAAAAGTTCTCCTAGTAGGAGGACTTTCTGTACTAAACAATTATGGCGAATCTTGAATTCGCTTTTTCGTTGACACTTATACTTATTTAATATAAAATTACATCAAAAGAAAATGAACTGGGGACACTCTTGTGAACAAAGGGGACACTCTTTCTTAAATAAATATCTTTATTTTAAAGAGAGTTTAATTTGTTCAGATTGGAAAGGAGTAAATTATGAAAAGAATATTATTTTCAGCATATAATTTAGATTTAGGTGGAATAGAAACAAGCCTTATAACTTTAATAAATTTTTTATTAGCAAGAGGTTATGAAGTTTCCGTAGCTTTAGAAAAAAGAGAAGGATTTTTTTTAGATAAAATTTCGCCTAATGTAGAAATAATAGAATATACTCCAGCAGATGATAGCAATTTCTTAGTAAGAAAAATTAAAAATTTAATAAAGAAAATCAAGTTTGTTTTAAAATACAAAAATAAATTTGATTTTTCAGCAAGTTTTGCAACTTATTCAATTCCTGCAAGCTTTATAGCAAGAACTTGTGCAAAAAATAATGCATTATGGGCACATGCTGACTATTTAAGCTTGTATGATGGAAATGAAAAAGAGATGAAAAAATTCTTTAAGAAAAGGAAATGTAACAAATTTAAAAATATAATATTTGTTTCAGAAGAAGGAAAGAATAGTTTTATAAAAGCTTTTCCAAGATTGCAAAACAAAGTGAGCGTTTGTAATAATTTGATTAATGATAAAAGAATAATAAATCAATCAAAAGAAGAAATATATGATCTAAAAAAAGAGAATGTTATTACATTTTTAAATGTTGGTAGACATGATGAAAAGCAAAAAAAGTTATCTAGAATAATTGAATCTGCAGAAAAACTAAAAAATGACGGAAAAAAATTTAGAGTAGTATTTGTTGGAGATGGAAAAGATACAAATAATTATAAAGAACAAGTAGAAATGTTAGGGTTAAGAGAAAATGTTATTTTTCTTGGAAGAAAAGAAAATCCATATCCATATTTTAATTTAGCAGATGCAATAATATTATCATCAGATTATGAAGGATATCCAGTAGTTTTCTTAGAGGCATTTGTATTAAATAAACCTATAATAACAACAAATGTATCAGACTATAAACAAATTGATGGAAGAGGTGTTGTAGTAGATAAAACTACTGATGACATATATAAGGCAATGAAAGAATTTATAGAAAATGGTTATAAAATTACTAAAAAATTTGATGCACAAAAATATAATGAAGAAATAATAAAAAAACTAGAAAAGATATTTTAGATTGGAGAGAATAATGAAAAGTCTTAGCATAATTATTCCTGTATATAATAATGAAAAAGATTTAGATAAATGCTTAACATCTATATTAAATCAAAATATTGATGACTTAGAAATTGTTGTAGTAAATGATGGAAGTACAGATAATTCAGAAAAAGTAATAAAAAAATATCAAGAAAAATATGATAATATTTTTAAATATTATTTTAAAGAAAATACAGGTGTTGCTGATACTAGAAATTATGGGCTAGATAAAGCAGAAGGAAAATACATAATGTTTGTAGATGCAGACGATTATTTAGATACATCTTTATATAAAAATGTAAAAAAATATATGGATGTAGATACAGATTTAATTAAGTATAAACTACAAATTGTAGATGAGAATGGAAAAACTTTGGAATTAATACCAGGTGCAAATTTTGAAGAAACTTCTGGTGAAGAAGGCTTTTCAAAACTATATGATACAGATGTATTATTAGACTCTCCTTGTGTATATATAATAAAAAAAGAAATATTTGAGAAAAATAAATTAAGATTCAAAACAGGAACTGAACATGAAGATTTTGGATTAATTCCTTTTGTAATCATTTATGCAAAAAAGATGGTTGCATTAAATTTTTATGGGTATTATTATGTACAAAGTAAAAATAGTATAACAAGAAATAATGATTATAACAAAACTTTAAAAAAAGCCTATGACGCATTAAAACATTATGATACAGCAATAGATAGAATAAATAATGTAAATGTATTGAAAAAGACAAAAGATGATTTTAAAATTTATTATACAAATGCAATTATATTAAAAACAAATACTTTAAAAGATGAAGATAAAATAAAGTTTATAAAAGAATTAAAAGAAAGAAAAATATATAAAAACATAAAAATAAGGAATTTAAAGCAATTTATTAAAAAAATAATCTTATTAATAAATATAGACTGGTATTTAAAAATCAAATAGAAAGGGGAAAAAGCTCTTAGTATGAATAAAGTGACTATAATAGTTCCATTTTATAATGTTGAAGAATATATAGAAAGATCAATAAAATCATTAGTTACACAATCATTAGAAGAAATAGAAATAATATTAGTTAATGATGGAAGTAAAGACGGGTCAGAAGAAATAGCAAAAAAATATGTAGCTATGTATCCAGAAAAAATAAAATATCTAGAAAAAGAAAATGGTGGATTGTCTGATGCAAGAAACTATGCTATTCCATATGCAACAGGAGAATATATAGCATTTTTAGATTCAGATGATTATATTGAAGAAGATATGTATAAAGAAATGTATAAAACTGCTAAGATTGATAAAGCTGATATTGTAGAATGTGATTATTTATGGGAATATCCTGAAGAAACAATAAGAAGTAATGGAAAAACTTATAAAAATAAACATGATATGCTTATAAATTCACGAGTAGTTGCATGGAATAAAATTATAAAAAGAGAGCTTTTAGTAAATAGTAAAGTAAAGTTTCCAGTAGGTCTAAGATATGAAGATGTAGAATTTTTTTATAAGTTAATCCCACATATAAATAGTATTTCAATTGTTAAGAAACCATTTGTACATTATGTTCAAAGAGAAAGTTCAATTTCTAATGTACAAAATGAAAAAACAGGTGAAATAATTAAAGTTCTTGATAATGTAATTGAATATTATAAACAAAAAGATTTATTTACAGAATATAAAGAGGAGTTAGAATATTTATATGCTAGATATATATTATGTAGCTCTATGCTTAGAATGATTATGATAAAAGATAAGAATATTAGAGAAAAAATGATACAATATGCATGGAATAGCTTAAATAATAAATTTCCTCAATGGAAAAATAATAAATATTTAAAAGATAAGAATTTAAAACATTCTTATATGTTAAGTGTAACACCTAATACATTAAAAATATATACAAAATTAGGAAGAGTTAAATTTATAAGAAAAAAGATACAAGAAAAATTTGCATAAATGGAGGAGTTATGAAAAAAATAATATTTGGAATAACAAGCCTTACATTAGGAGGAGCCGAAAAGGTATTAGTAGATATTGCTAATAAATTAAGCGAGAAGTATGATATTACAATATTAACAATATATGCTAAAGGCGAATTTGAAAAACAATTAAATAAAAATATAAAACTTAAGTCTATATATAATTTTGCTTTTGATGAAATGACAGATTTTCAAAAAAGAAAAACAGCATTAAAAATATTATTATTTAAAAAATATTATTATAAAAAATTTGTTAAGTCAGATAATGATATAGAAATAGCTTTTTTAGAAGGTCCTATTACTAGAATTTTTGGTGTAAAAAATCCAAATGTAAAGAAATTTGCTTGGATACATAATGATATTTCTAAAGTGTTTGGAAATAAATTAGAATCAAAAATAAAAATTGCAATAGATAAAAAAACATATGGAAAATTTAAAACCTTAGTATTTGTTAGTAAGGATAATAGAAATAAATTTACAGAAGTATATAAAGATGTAAGAGATGAATATCTAGAACCTGTTCGTAAAAGAGTAGTGTATAATTATATAAACCCAGAAAATGTGCGTAAAGCCTCAATGCAAGAAATAAATGATAAATTTAATAAAGCTACTACTAACTTTTTAATTGTTGCAAGACTTACAAAACAAAAAAGAATTGATAGAGTAATAGAAGTTCATAAAAAATTATTAGAAAAGAAATATAAGCATAATTTTTATGTTATAGGAGATGGACCGGAAAAAGAAAACTTAGAAAAACAAATTAAAAAAGAAAAAGTAGGAAAGACATTTCATCTATTAGGAAAAAGAGAAAATCCATATCCTTATATGAAAGATGCCGATTTTATTTGTTTATTTTCAGAATATGAAGGTTATGGAATGGTAATAGAAGAGGCAAAAATATTAGGAAAGCCTATTATTATTACAGATACAGCAGCAAGAGAGGCTGTAGAAAATTATAAAAATTCTGTAATTGTACCTAACACAGAAGAAGGAATATACTCAGAAATTAGAGAAATTTTAAGAAAGAAAATAAAAAATTTTACAAATGAAAAAGAAGAATATAACAATGATAAGATAATTCAAAAATTAGAAAAGATTTTAGAAGAGTAGGTAAAAAGTATGAAATTATCAATTTTAACAGCAACATATAATAGAGCAAATTTACTAATTAGACTATATACAAGTATATTAAATAATTTAGATGCAGGAATAGATGTAGAATGGCTTATAATGGACGATGGATCTACAGATGATACAGAAACATTTGTTAATAAAATAAGAAAAGAATGTGTTTTCGATGTTAAATATTTAAAACAAGTTAATTCTGGAAAGATGCAAGCAATTAATAATTTAATGAATTATGCTACTGGAGATTTAATAATTGAATGTGATTCAGATGATTGTTTTACGCAAGATGCTTTTTTTAGAATCAAAAATGCATATGAAGATTCAAAATATGAAGAAGATATATATGCAATGTGTTTTTTGAAATATAATCAAAATGGACAAAATATAGGAAAAGAATTTTTAAAAGAAAAAACAACAATGTTTGATTTATATTTTAAGCAATTAGAAGATGGAGAAAAAGCATTAGTATTTTTTACAAATATAAGAAAACAATATAAATATAATGTGGAAAAAAACGAAAAATTTGTAACAGAAGCAAGTATGTATCATGACATGGATTTAAACTATAAAATAAAATGCTATAATATTCCAATATTGATGTGTGAATATAAGGAAGATGGATATAGTAAAAACATAAATAAAATTTTTAAGAAAAATCCATATGGATATTTAAAATATTTTAAAGATATATTAACAAAGCATGATATGGTTGGAGTACCCATTTCTAAGAGATTATATGTTATTAAACACTATATATTATTTTTAACTTTAACAAAACAAAAAAGTAATATTTTAGAAAATATAGATGGGCTATTAAACAAAATATTAATAGTTTTATTGTATATTCCAGGAGTAATAATGACTAATATAAAATTTAAAATGGATAAGAAGAAATAAAAGGTATATGTAATAAAAGGGGCGTTTTTATATTTATGAAGACGTCCTTTAACTTTACTAAAAATATAAAAGATGGTATAATTACCAAAGTCTTATAATACTAAAAGGAGAAGGAAATGTTACCAAATCAAAAAGTAAGTATAGTAATACCAAATTATAAAGATGATAAATATTTAGAAAATACATTAAAAAGTCTATTAAGCCAAACTTATAAAAATATTGAAATCGTATTAATTTGCGATGAGCCAAGTGAAGAAAAAGAAAAATTAATAAAAAAATATTTGGCAAAAGATAATAGAATTAAATATATAAAAAATGATAAAAAGCAAGGAAAGTTTAAAGCTAGGTTAAACGGAATAAAAGAAGCTACAGGAGATTATATTGCTTTTTTAGATACTAATACTTATGTGTCAATCGACTTCTATAGAAGCTTAATTTATAAAGCTAATGAAACAAATGCAGATATTGTAATAGGAGATATTGTGTTTGAAAAAGAAGATGGAGATAAAACAATATATAATCTAACCCAATTACCATTAAAAGATATAGAAGGAAAAGAGTGTTTTTTAAGATATTTTGAGCAAGCAGGATTAAATCCTTTTTGGAATAAAATTTGGAATAAGATTTACTCTAGAAAAATTATAGAAGAAGCATTAAAAGAAATAGATAATTTAGATATAACTGTAGAATATACTACAGAATTTGTGCTATCAACATTATTATTTTACTATGCAAATAAAATATCTAGAATAGATAATGATAATGTTTTTTGTATAGAAGAAGATAAAAAAGTCGTAAAAGAAAAATTATTTGAAAATGCAGAAGAGGTTATTAATACTTTTTCTTATATGGAAGACTTTTTAAAAAGAGAACAATTAAAAGATACATTAAGTGATAATTTATATAATTGGAAACGTTATTTTTATCAAGATTTAATAGATAGAGCAGGAACAATTAATAACTCTGCAAAAAAAGAGGTAGAGGAAAAATTAAAAAAACTTGGATATAAACACAAAGAATTATTGGATAAAAATTACTTTAAATGTGTTAAATCTGTATGGAATGATAATTTAGAAAGAATAAAAAGAAATTTTGCAAATCCGGAAATCAAATATGTAAGCTTTGATGTTTTTGACACATTAGTAGTACGTCCATTTTTAAATCCAACAGATTTATTTGCAATAGTTGATAAAGAATTTAGAAAATATACAAATAATAGTACAGGTATGGATTTTGCTAAAATAAGAATATTTAGTGAAATACAAACAAGAAATAAATTACAAAGTAAAACACGCCAAGATATTACTCTTGATGAAATTTACGAAACAATGGAAGAAGAATATCATATTTCTAAAGATATATTAGAAAAAACTAAACAAAAAGAAATTGAGTATGAAATAAGATTTTGTACAAGAAGAAATACTGGGTATGAATTATACCAAATGGCATTAAGCCTAGGTAAAAAAGTAATTTGTACATCAGATATGTATTTACCAAAAGAAGTTGTAAAAGAAATTTTAGATAAAAACGGATATACAAATTTAAGTAATATATATGTTTCTTCAGAATTTAAGATTACAAAGGCAAGTAAAGATTTATTTAAATATGTTTTAGAAAAAGAAAAAATAAGTGCAAAACAAATGGCACATATTGGAGATAACTATTTTTCAGATTATGAAAATCCTAGAAAAATAGGAATAAAAGCAGAACATCTTCCAAAAGCATCAGATATATTCCAAGACAAAAATGTAACACATAATCTTTCTTTAATGTTTAATAAAAGTCTTCCAATGTGGAGAGATAATAAAAATGCATTAAACTTTTTGGGAATTAGATGTATGATGGGAATTATTGCAAATAAATATTTTGACAATCCATATAAAACATTTAATTATACTGCTGATTTTAATGCAGATCCATATTTAATTGGATATTATGCATTAGGAATGTATATGTTTGGTTTAACAAAATGGATATTAGATGATGTACAAGGTAAAAATTACGAAAAAATGGTATTTATGGCAAGAGATGGATATTTACCAATTAAATGTTATAATATTTTAGGTAAATTATATAAAGAATTACCTAAAGCAGAATATTTATATATTTCAAGAAAAGCATTAGTTCCAATAACAATACAAACAGAATTGGATTTATATAAATTGTCAGAAGTAATAAATGTTACAAATCATAGTCCAAGAGATATTTTAAAATATATAAAAGATTGTATTACAATAAAAGATGAAAAAGAATTTGAAAGCATCTGCAAAGAAAATAAAATAAAGATGGACGAAGATTTTGAAATAATAGAAAAATTTGATAAATTTATAAATTTAGTTATAGAAAATTTATATGATAAAGAAAAACAAGCTAAAAACTTACAAAAATATAGAGAGTATTTTAAAGGGATTTTCGGAAATCATTCTGCTACATTTGATATAGGATATAGTGCAAGACCAGAAATGTTTTTATCAAATTTATTAAAAATGCCAATAGATACTTATTTTTGCAATATAAATCATTCAGAAGCTCAAAGACATGCACAAATAGGTGGATTTAAATTAAAAACATTTTTCGATGCAAAACCAACTACAACAGGACATGCATACGAAATGATGCTTTCTGCATTAGCACCATCTTGTATTGGATATGATTTATCTGGAGAAAAAGTAACTCCTATATTTGAAAAGTATGAAAACACTTATACTGTAGAATTTGCAATGACAACAATGCAAAAAGCAGCAGAAGAATTTGTTGCAGATATGGTAAACATATTTGAAGATGATATTGATGTTATATATTATCAAAACTACTATATATCACTTCCTTTTATGGCATATATAAATTCATCTAAAGAAATAGACAAAATGCCATTTTCATCTGTAATTTTTGAAGATAATGTTGGAATTGGTGAACCTCTAAAAATGGTTAAAAATTGGACACAAGATTTAAGTACAAGAAATCAAGCAACTATGGATAATTTATTTAATATAGATAATGATATATCAGAATTTTTAGGGGAAAACGAATTGGTATATAATTCGACAGTAGATTTAAAAGATAGAAATAAATTTATTAGATTAATTTATTATGCTTTATTTGACAAAAAAACATTGCAAAGAAGAATTGGTGATATTTGCTATAAAAATAGAGTTTTATGGGCTATTTATAAAGCTATAAAATATAAAAAATAATGAGGGGTAAAGGTAGTGGAAAATAATTATAGTATAGAAATACAAGATGTATATAAAACCTTTAATGTATATTTAGATAAGGCAAATAGTTTAAAAGAAAAATTGCTTTTTTGGCAAAGAAATAAAAAAGAAGTAAGAGAAGTTTTAAAAGGAATAAATTTAAATATAAAAAAGGGTGAGGCTGTTGCACTAATTGGAGTAAATGGTAGTGGAAAATCTACATTACTTAAGTTAATGACAAAAATAATATACCCTAATAAAGGAAAAATAATAACACATGGAAAATTAACTTCTTTATTGGAACTTGGAGCAGGTTTTCACCCAGATTTCTCAGGAAGAGAAAATATATATTTTAATGCATCTATTTTTGGACTTAACAAAAAACAAATAGATGAAAGAATAGAACAAATTATAGAATTTTCAGAACTAGAAAAATATATTGATAACCCAGTAAGAACATATTCTTCAGGAATGTTTATGAGGCTTGCTTTTGCAGTAGCTATAAATGTTGATGCAGATATATTACTAGTTGATGAAATATTATCAGTAGGAGATCAACATTTTCAAGAAAAATGTTTAAATAAAATGAAAGAGCTAAAAACAGAAGGAAAAACAATGGTATTTGTTACACATAACTTAGAATCTGCGAAAGAATTATGTGATAGAACTGTGTGGTTACATCAAGGAGTAATAAGAATGGATGGAGCTACTGATGAAGTAATAGAAGAATATCTTAAAGAAACAAAATAAGAGAGGAAAAATTAATGAATGTTTTTAAAGGATTATATGAATATAGAGAATTACTAAAAACAAGTATAAAAAAAGATATAAGAGGAAGATATAAAAATTCTATATTAGGAGTTTTTTGGTCATTTTTAAATCCATTACTACAACTTGCAGTATATGCAATAGTTTTTCCTCTTATAATGAAAAGTGACATACCAAATTATACAGTATTTGTATGTTGTGGATTAATACCATGGACGTTTTTTTCTACAGCAATATCAAGAACATCCTTTGTTATGGTTGAAAATGGAAATATTATTAAAAAGGTGTATTTCCCAAGAGAGATATTGCCAATTTCTATTGTTACAAGTGAGCTAGTAAACTTTTTTATATCAACAATTATAATTTTAGCATTTGTTATTGCGTATGGAATGGGATTTTCGTGGTATATTGTATTTTATCCGGTAATATTAATAGTACAATATGTTTTACTTATAGGAATTTCACTACTTGTATCTAGCTTAACAGTATATTTTAGAGATTTGCAACATTTTATAGGGATATTATTACAATTGTTATTTTATGCAACACCTATAGTATATGGAATGGATATAATACCAGTTTCTTTCCAATGGATTTTAAAATTAAATCCAATGTCTTATATTATAGATGGGTATAGGTCAATATTCTATTATCAAAGAATGCCAGATTTAGTCGGCCTTGGAATTGTGTTTGCTATTAGTATTGTATTATGTATTGTTGGTTATTTTATATTTAATAAATTACAAAAAAGATTTGCAGAAGAATTATAATGTGGCCATATGTAAATGCACAGAGGAAGGAAGAATAATAGTACTTAAGAACCTTATATAGAAAGGGGAACTTTAATGAAAGAAGAATATGATTTTTCATTAGAACCAGGAAAAATAAAAGAAGCAAATATAGAATATATAAATCAAGAGCCAGTAATTTCTGTTATTATACCTTTTTATAATGATAAAAAATATATAAGACAATCTGTAAACAGTGTATTAAATCAAACATTTCCATATTATGAAATATTAATTATAGATGATGGTTCAAAAGATACAGAATCATTAGAAGAATTAAAAGATGTTGAACAATTAGATAAAAGGATAAAAGTATTTCATAAAGAAAATGAAGGTTTAGCTATGACAAGAGATTTTGGAGCTAAACAATCTGCAAAAACAGTTAAATATTTGATGTTTTTAGATTCGGATGATTTACTAGAAAAAACATATTTAGAATGTGGATATTGGACGTTAGAAACAAACAAAGATGCTAGTTGGACATATTCAGATTCAATAGGTTTTGATGCAGATAGATATACTTGGAATAAGTGGTTTAATTCTGAAAAAATGAAAAAAGAAAATGAATTGGTATCAGCAGCATTGGTAAGAAAACAAGATTTTGAAAAAGTACGGTGGATATGGACTAAAAGAAAAAGCAGTAAACGAAGATTGGAACTTTTGGCTTAAACTATTATCAATAGGAAAATATCCTGTACATATGAGTTATTATGGACAATGGTATAGAAGGAAAGAAAATGGAGAGCTAAAAAGAGCCAAGGAAAATCAAAAAAAATCAAAAGAAATAATCGAAAAAACAGCAAGTAAAGTTACTAAAATAGTAAATGCTGTGCAATATCCAAAACAAGATTATAATTATGATTTAATTCCTGATATTGTTGATAATATAAAATTACCAAAAACTAAAACAAGTAATAAAATAAATATTTTAATGTTTTTTCCATGGATGATAACAGGAGGAGCAGATAGGTTTAATTTAAGTCTTATAAACAGACTTGATAAAGAAAAATATAATGTAATAGTAATATTAACAGAGCCTAATAAAAATGTTTTAAGACAGGAATTTGAAAAACATGCTATAGTATATGATTTGACATCTTTTATAGATCAAAAATACTGGCTAGCATTTGTTAATTATATAATAGAAAAAGAAGATATTAATGTAATTTTTAATTCAAATAGTAAATTTGGATATTATGTTTTACCATATTTAAAGGCAAGATATTCTAAACTTCCAATAATAGACTATATACATATGGAAGAATGGTATAACAGAAATGGTGGATATTCAAGATATTCTAGTATGCTAGACTCTATAATTGATAAAACTTTAGTATGTAATGAGAATAGTAAAAATATATTACAAGAACACTTTGGTAGAAGAGAAGAAGATATAAAAACAGTATATGTTGGTGTAGATGAAGATGAATTTGATCCGGCAAAATATAATAAAGAAAAATTATTAGAAAAATATTCGTTAGATAAAAATAAACATATACTTAGCTATATTTGCAGAATTTCTGAACAAAAAAGACCAATCTTATTATTAGCGATAATAAATAAACTAAAAGAGGTAAGAAAAGATTTTAAAGTACTAGTTGTAGGCGAAGGTAACTTGCTATCCAAAATGAAGGCAAAGGCAAAAGAATTAAACTTAGATGATTATATTCAGTTTCTAGGAAATATTGAACAAACAGAGGAAATATATAAAATAAGTGATTTAACAATAAATTGTTCTATTAAAGAAGGAATTGCACTAACATCATATGAATCTTTAAGTATGGGAGTTCCGATAGTTTCAAGCAATGTTGGAGGACAAGCAGAACTAATAGATGAAAATACAGGAATATTAATTACATGTAGACAAAATGAAAAAGATATTTATAAAGAAGAATATAACCAGGAAGAAGTAAATGATTTTACAAATGCAATTGTGGAAATATTAAATAATCTAGATAAATATAAAGAAAATTGTAGAAAAAGAATTTTAGATAATTTTACTTTAAAAGCTATGATAAAAAATATGTCAAAAATAATAGAAGATGTATATAAAGAGCCAAGTAATGAGAAAATAAATAATGGAGAGGACTTAAAAAATAATATAAATATAACTAAAGAATTTATAACAATAAATATGATGAATGATAAAATAGAATATGAGTGGGAATGTAAAGAATATGAAAAAAAGGTATATGGAATAGCATATTCTAAAGAAGGTTTAAATTATAAACATGAACTTATAAAAGAACAATTATGGAAATTTACAATATGGAGAAAATTTATAAAAATAATACACAAAATGAAAGGAAAAGAAAATGGATAAGATACAAGAATTAGTAAAAAAAGTATTAACAAAAGAAGTAATGATGTACATAATATTTGGAGTATTAACAACATTAGTAAATTTAATTATATCATTTGTACTTGAAGGAATTGTGAAAATGGATGGAGCTTGGGCTAGTGCAATTGGTATAGTTTGTTCTATTTTATTTGCATACTTTACAAATAGAAAATGGGTATTTAATACAAAAGCTAAAGGATTTAAAGAAAATTTTAACGAATTTATAAAATTTATATTGGGAAGAGCAGTAACAATGGTACTAGAACAAGGTGGAGTAATTATATTCTATAGTTGTATGCACCTACCATTTATGCCAGTAAAATTAACATTAACAATAGTAGTAATAATACTTAATTTCTTTTTTAGTAAATTTTTCGCATTTAAAGACAAGAAAAATGAAAAAGAAGAACAAAAAAATTAATAAAGACGAATTAAGCCACCGAGCTAAGCTAAATGGGACGGTGGCTTGATTTGTTGCTACTAATCTAATATTTAAATATATAAATTCACGATTTGGACACAAAAGAATGATAAAATCAGCAAAAAAAGGTCAAAATAATATATAAAATGTAGAATAAATAATTGCCAGCAATCACATTTATTTGTATAATATAGGCGGAGGGATTGAGATGAAAAAAATAACAATAATAATACCAGCATATAATGAGGAAGAATCATTACCTTTTTTATATGAAAGATTAGAGAAATTAATGAACAGTATAAATAATTATGAATTTGAAATACTATTTGTAAATGATGGTAGTAAAGATAAAACAATAGAATTAATAAAAGAATATAGAGAAAAAGACAATAGAATATCATATGTTGATTTTTCAAGAAACTTTGGAAAAGAAACAGCAATGATAGCAGGTTTAGATTACGCAAAAGGTGATTGCGTAATTTTTATGGATGCAGATTTACAAGATCCACCAGAACTAATTCCAGAATTAATCCAATGGTGGGAAAAAGGATATGATGATGTTTATGCAAGAAGAAAATCTAGAAAAGGTGAAACATGGCTTAAAAAATTTACATCAAAAATGTATTACAAAGTATTACAAAGTTTAACTAATGTAGAAATACAAAGAGATACAGGGGACTTTAGATTATTAGATAAAAGATGTGTAAATGCATTAAGAAAATTAAGAGAATCACAAAGATGCTCAAAGAGTATGTTTAGCTGGATAGGATACAAAAAGAAAGAAGTTTTATATGATAGAGACCCTAGAATTGCTGGAAAAACAAAATGGAATTATAAAAAATTAGTTGATTTAGCTATAGATGGTATTACATCTTTTACAACATCACCACTTAGAATATCAACATACTTATGCATACCAACATTTTTAGCATTAGGTGTATATTTTATATATGTAATAATTAAAGCTATAGTAACATCTACTGCAATTCAAGCATTCCAAGCAATTATATTATTAATTTTATTCTTCTCAGGAATACAAATCTTATTGTTTGGAATTATAGGAGAATATTTGGGAAGAATATTTAATGAAACAAAACAAAGACCACTATATTTGGTAAATGAGTATAACGGAACAAGAGAAGAAAACGAATAGATTTAGGAGGAAAACATATGAGAAAATTATATGCATTACTAATTGTTTTAGTAATGGTATTAGTAATAAGCACAACAGTAATTGCTAATACTGTTTCTAATAATACAATTAATAATGAAAACGAAATACTGGAAAATGAACTTTCGAACGAAATATCAAATACAGAAGAAATGACAAATGAACTAGAAAATGAAATTTCAGAAGAAAGTTTAATAGAAGAAGAGAAAAAAGAAGCCAAAAGTAAAGAAGAACAAATTATACCTAACGGAACCTATAGAATTGCTTCAGCTACAAATCCTTTTATTGGATTAGACATAGAAGGAAATACTACAGCTAATAAAGCAAATATTCACATGTGGAATTATACAGGAGGAACACAAGGACAATTTAAGTTAGAGTATGATGGTGAAGGCTATTATAAGATAATTAGTGTAAAATCTAAAAGAGTTCTAGATGTGGAAAATGGTGGAAAAACAAAAGGAACTAATGTATGGCAATATACTGATAATGGAACAGATGCTCAAAAATGGAAAATAGTAGAAACTAAAGATGGATACTATAATATAATATCTAAATTAAATAATTTATATTTAGATATTGATGATGGGCATGTAGAATGTGCTTCTAATGTTCAGGTTTATACAAACAATGGAACAGATGCACAAAAATTTCAATTTTTAAATACAAACTTAATTAAAAGTGATGAGGATATACAAGAAGGAACATATAGAATTGCAACAGCCTTAAAAAATAGTTCTAATTTAGATATAAAAAATGCTTCTAAATCAAATAAAGCAAATGTTCATCTATGGACATATAAAGGGCTTAATCAACAAAAATTCAAACTTGAATATGATAATGGCTATTATATAATAAAGAATGTGAATTCTGGTAAAGTGCTTGATGTAGCAGACGCAAGCAAAAAAAATGGAACTAACGTATGGCAATATAGTTATAATGGAACAGATGCACAAAAATGGATTTTGAAGAAAACAGAGGATGGACATTATAATATTATATCAAAACTTAGTGGATTATATTTAGATGTTTCTAATGCAAGTAGTAGTAATGGAGCTAATATACAAGTATATAGAACAAATAGAACAAATTCACAAAAATTTAAATTAGTATATAAAGATACTCCAAGTGGAAAACAAACTATTAAAGATGGAACATATAGAATTGCCTTAGCAAAAAATGAAAAATATGGTTTGGATATAGCAAGTGCAAAAACGAATAATAGAACTAATACACAAATTTGGCAATATAACAATGTAAATCAACAAAGATTTAATGTTGTATATATTGGAGACGGATACTACCACATTATTGCAATTCATTCAGGAAAAGTACTAGATGTAGATAATGGAGGAAATACAAATCGTACTAATATATGGCAATATGAAAACAATGGAAGTGATGCCCAAAAATGGGTAATAAAAGATGCAGGAAATGGGGCATATAATATAATTTCAAAAATAGATTCTATGTATATGGATGTAGAAAATGGAACTATCGCAAATGGAACAAATATACAATTATATGAAGCAAATGGTTCAGAAAGCCAGAAATTTAAATTTATAGAAGTAGATTCTAAAAGTGAAAGACCAGTAGAAGATGGAAATTATAGAATAGCGTATGGAGTAAACAATAAATATGGACTAGATGTTTCAAGCGGTTCAACTAGCAATAAAGCAAATGTACAATTATGGGAATATACTAATGTTAGACAACAAAAATTTGAAGTTAAGTATACAGATGGATATTATAAAATAAAATGTATTAAATCTAATAAATATTTAGAAGTAGATCCTACTAATAATAATGTATATCAAAATGCAGAAAGCGATAAAGATGTACAAAAATGGACGATAAGAAGAACATCGGATGGGCATTATTCATTAATATCAAAATATAACGGATTATACTTAGATTTAGACAATTCCAAAGTAGCTAATGGTACAAATATAAAAGTATATAAAAATAGTAATAATAATGCGCAAAAATATGACTTTATAAAAGTTGCAATAGGTGTAAATATAGATTCATCAAAATATCCAGGAGTACAAGAAGCTGTTGATGAACTTGCAGAAAAACATCCAGATTGGGAGTTTGAAGTTTTATATACAACTTTAGATTTTGATACAGCAGTTCAAGCAGAGTATGAGTATGATAATAAAAAAGCAAATTTAGTATATACGCCAACATATAAAGGTGATTGGATTGCTCCAAATCCATATAAAAAAGGAAGTTGGGCATCAGCATCATTTAATGCAATAGCATATTTTATGGATCCAAGAAATTTTTTGAATGATGTAGATGTATTCCAATTTGTAGATTTAGCAGATTATGAATTAAGTGGAGCAACAACAGATTCAATACAATATCAAATAGAAGGCACATATTTAGATGGATATGCAAAAGACATTCAAAATGCATGTAAAGCTCAAGATATAAATCCATATTATGTACTTGCGAGATTAATTCAAGAGCAAGGATCAAAGGGTTCTCTTACAATTAATATGGATGGTGGGGATGGAAAAAAATATTTTAATCCATTTAATATAGGAGTACCACATGGAACTGATGCCGAAATAAAAGCAGCAGCATTAAAGAAAGCTAAAGACGAAGGTTGGGACACAATGCAAAAAGGCCTAGAAGCAGGAATAGAGTTCCTAAAAGATGGATATATTGATGCTAAACAAAATACATTATATTTAAATAAATTTGATGTAAATCCAGATAGCCCAGGTAGTTTTTATACACATCAATATATGCAAAACGTATCTGCCGCATATAGTGAAGCTAGAATATTTAGAGGTTCATATGAAGATACAAATACTATAGATAATCCAATTAAATTTATTATACCTGTATACGAAAATATGCCAGATAAACCATATGATAAACCAACAGGAAAAGGAAGCTCAGAAGAACCAGAGCCTTCATCAGATAAAGGCCCAATGAATGTTGAAGTATATGATATAGTAACAACACTAAAAGTTAGAAAAGGTCCAGGAACAAAATATGATGAGATTGAAAGATTAAAGAATGGTACAGTACTGCTTTCTATTGAAAGATTGGATAATGGATGGCAAAGAGTAATAACACCATCAGGTAAAGAAGGATATTGCTCAGAAAAATATTTAAAATTTATAAAAGACGTAACAAATTGTAATGATAAAGTTATTGTTGATACAAAATCAAATATTGGGGCAAATGTTAGAATAGGGCCAGGAACTAAATATGAAAAAATAAAAGCTGTCCCAGAAGGTTCGAAAGGAATAAGAATACTAAAAAATAAATATCATGCAGATGATGAATGGTGGGATATAGTAATATTTGACGATGGAACAAAAGGATTTGTTGCTTCTAGTTCATTAAAAATTAGATAGAAAGGAGAAATAGTAAATTGATAATTAAATTAATTTACTATTTCTTAATTATTTTGGTAAATTGTGATTTATAAATTTTTACCGCAATGAAGGAGGTTTGTTTTGAAAAGTAAAATAAAGATAGCTATTATTACTGTTATGGTTCTTTTATCAATTTTTTCTTCAAGCGTTTTTGCAGAGACTGGTAAATTTACTGATATTCCGGTTCCGCCAAACAGTTCGGGATATGCAGACTATACAGAAGAAGAGGCTGCTGAAGATGAAAAAGAATATGAGGAAAACAAGGAAAATACTTTAACTGCCGAAGACTATGTAGGCAAATCTAGTGATTATTATTTAAAATCACTAGAAGTAGAAGGATATAAACTTGAGCCAAAATTTAATAGACAAAATGATGAATATACAATATATGTAAAAGATGATAATATAGATACATTTAATGTTAAAGCAGAAGCAGATAATGAAAAAGCAACAATAGATGGTACAGGAAGTGTAACAGTTCCTTCTGACGAAAGACTGATAAATGTAACTGTAACAGCAGAAAATGGAAATATAAAAGTATATACAATAAAAGTAGATAATGAAGCAAACAGAGAAAAAAACTATAATTGGATTATAGGAATAATAATTGCAGTAATAATTATTTTAATATTATTTGCATTAATTAAAAAATCTAATAAAAAAGGAAAAAGAACGAGAAAGTAGAAAAGTTTTTCTACTTTTTTTATTGTAAAAAATAGGTTATAATGGTATATTTAGAATGAAGAAAAAATATGGCAGATAGATTTTAATAAACAGAAATAAAAAATTAAATATTAAATATTGTTAAAAATGGAGGGTATATTATGGAAAATATAAAAATATTTTCATGTAGTAAATATGCAGAACCTTTTACAAAAGAAATATGTGAACATTTAAAATTGCCAGTAGGAAAAATTCATTCAATGAAATTTAAAAATGATAACAATTTTGTTCAAATTTTGGAAACAGTAAGAGAGCAAGATGTTTATTTAATTCAAAGTAATGTACCACCAGTAAACGAAAGAATAATGGAATTATTAATTACAATTGATGCAATGAAAAGAGCATCAGCAAAAGGAATAAATGTAGTACTTCCATATTATATTTATTCTAGATCAGATAAAAAAGATCAACCACGAATACCTATTACAGCCAAATTAATAGCAGAACTTTTAGAAGCAGCAGGAGCAACAAGAGTAATTACATGTGATCTTCACAATCCTGCAATACAAGCATATTTTAACAATATTAATTGTGATAGACTTTCTGCTGAATATTTATTAGAAGATTATTTTGCAAATAAAAAAATAGATGATATGGTTATTGTAGCAACAGATGCAGGCAGTTCAAAAAAAGCATATAAATATTCAAAATTTTTTAATTGCCCAATAGCTATGCTAGATAAAAGAAGAGATGGAAATGACGATAGAGCGATAGGAACTACAATTATAGGAGATGTTAAAGATAAAAATGCTATAATTTTTGATGACGAAATAGATACAGCAGGTTCTATAATAGAAACAGTAAGAGTTTTAGAAAAAAGCGGAGCAAAGGCAATATATGCAGCATGTACACATGGAGTATTGTCTGGACCAGCAATAGAAAGAATACAAAGTTCAGCAATCAAAGAATTAGTAATAACAAATACAATACCATTAACAAAGGAAAAACAAATAGATAAAATTAAGGTTGTTTCTATAGCACCACTATTTGCAGAGACAATAAAAAGATTAAACGAAAAAAAGCCACTTGGCGAATTATTTGAAAGAAAATAGATTGGAGAATCAGAATGAAAAAAGTATCAGTAATAGTTCCAATGTATTATGAAGAAGAAGTTGCAGAGGAATGTTATAAAAGATTAAAAAAAGTTTTAGAAGGATTATCAGAAAAATATTTATATGAAATTATTTTCATAAATGATGGAAGTAAAGATAAAACTTTAAATATATTAGAAAATATAGCACAAGACAATAAAAATGTAAAAGTTATATCTTTTTCTAGAAACTTTGGACATCAATGTGCAGTAACAGCAGGACTTAAATATATAACAGGAGATGCAATAGTTATAATAGATGCGGATTTACAAGATCCACCCGAACTAATTCCAGAAATGTTAAAATTATGGGAAGATGGAAACGAAGTAATATATGGAAAAAGAAAATCTAGAAAAGGTGAATCAAAATTTAAATTATTAACTGCTTCAATGTTTTATAAAACTTTAAATGCTCTTTCAGATGTAGAAATTCCAAAAGATACTGGAGATTTTAGATTAGTAGATAGAAAAGTTGTGGAAGTAATAAATTCTTTGCCAGAACATAATAAATTTTTAAGAGGATTGTTTAGCTGGGTAGGATTTAAACAAATTCCTTTTGAATATGAAAGAAAAGAAAGAGTGGCAGGCAAAACAAAATATCCATTAAGTAAAATGCTTAAACTAGCTCAAGATGGAATTTTTAGTTTTTCTACAAAACCTTTACGTATTGTTGGAACTATGGGAATAATTTCTATCTTAATTTCAATTATAATTTTAATATATTCTATATTATCATATATATTTAATTGGAATGATCTAGCCTCAGGATGGACATCTATGATGGTAACAATGACTTTCTTAGGTGGAATGATATTAATATCATTATGGATGATTGGAGAATATGTTGGACGAATTTATGATGAAACAAAAAGAAGACCAGAATATATAATAGAAAAAACAATAAATATAAACAAAGATTAGGGGGATGGCTATGTACAAAGTTTCAGTTATAACAGTTTTAAAAAGAAGACATAAAAAAGTACAAGAGAATTTAAATAGTTTAGCAAATCAAACACTTTCAGATGTAGAAATAATTTGTGTATACAAAGAAGAAAATTCAGAAATAAATATGTGTGTGCAAGAACTAAGAAAAAAACATGGAGATAGAATAAAAGTAATACACAAAACAAAAGCACAAGATGTTGTAGCAAAGAATAAAGCTTTAGAAGAAGCTCAAGGAAAATATATATTAGTAACAGATGGAAACACATGCTATGAAAAAACAGCATTAGAAAAAATGTATAATTTAGCCGAAGAGAAAAATGCAGACTTAGCTGTTTGTGGATATAGCATAATTAATATAGATTCAAATCAAACTATAACAAATGGATTAGAAAATGCTTTTAAAGATGTAGAAGAAATTGATGGAACAAATAAAGCTTTAGCATATCTAAATATAGATTCTGGTAATAAACTAATTAAAAAAGAAAAAATAGGAAATATAGTTTTTCAAAATTATGATGATTGCCAAGATGAAATTTTTATTTTAAGCTTATATGCTAATTTAGATACAGCAGTATTTATTAATGAAGAGCTATTTTATGCTTATAGACAAATTGCAAATGCACAAAGACTAGTTAATCCAATACAAATAAAAGACTTTCAAAAAGGATTAACAGAAGTAAAGAAAATATATAAAGATGCTGGCAAATATGAGAAGATGAAGAATGTGCTATCATTAATAGCTTTTTCAAAAGTTGGGGTAAAACAATTAGTAGAAATATCTTTTGATAAAAGTGTTAATATGAAAGAAAAAATAAGAGAACATATGAACTATTTAGATATTAATTTCTTCGAGTGGAGAAAAAACAAATTTTTAGGTTTTACAAATGTTCCTAGAAAAGTTTATTGGGTAGCAGGTTTGGTATACAAATTTGGTTTTCAATCACCATTTATTAATATATACAGAAATTTATTAGAAAAAACAGATGTTAAATTAATATTCTAAATATGCAAACGTCAAGTTTTATAGACAGTTTACGAATTTTATAGTATAATAATATTATGTAACCAAAAATAGTGATGATAAAATCACAACAAAAATGGAGGAAAACATTATGAAAAGAGTTTTTGCAACAATCGTAACATGTGGTTTTGCTATGGGAATCAGCTTCGTCAGCTCACCGCTGAACGTAGAAGCGGCATCAGCAGTGACCATCAAGGCTTCTGATGGTCACTACTCTACGATGGGGTTCGCTGGAACTTTCTACGAGATGGAGTCGGAAGTTCGTGAGCGGTTAGCAGAGGGGCACGAAAACCCAATCTGGTTTATTGTAAGCGAAAAATCTCACACAGATGCAGAATATCATTTCTCTACTAACAAAGAGAAAGATGATTTACAGTGGGAATTTGATTGGGTTGAGGCAGACAGCCAGACAGATTTTGTGCAAGTCGGAACCTATATGGATAACCGACTCAGGGCAAATCTGGAGACGGATTTTGCAGAGAATCCACAGGAAACTGCAAAAAACGTGCTTGCATCTGCTGGAGAGGACTTCTCGGTAGAAATTGCTCCGGATAAGCCAATTTATTGGCATATCGAAGATGTTGATGCCGATAAATTCCTGGTTGAGGTAGCGGTTGGCAAGTACGTGATTGAGCCAGGCGACTGCTTGAGCGTCCTTGCAGAGCGCTTTAACACATCGGTGGAACAGCTGATGGCTGACAACCAGAATATCGTAGATCCTGATTTGATTTACGCGGGAGATTTTCTGGTTGTAAAATAACAAAAAATCATCACACATACTGCTTCAGAATGAGGTAGTGGCCCTATAGGAATTAACATTCCTATGGGGCTTTTTCTATTCCTTAATGTACTAATATTTATCATGTAAAGAGAAGGAACAAATCGGAAAGCCGTAATATTTATACTTAGTTTTTATTTACTATATGGCTTTCTGTAAATTTGTTCTGTGCCAATTTTACGTTAGTAAAATTGTGTACAATCATTAGAGCGAAGCGAATTTTATACAATAGGAAAGGTATAACTTTCCTATTGTATAAAAAACTTGTTTTTTTAACGTATAAATGATATTATTTTTATTGAATAAATTGCTATAAAGATAAAAAAATAAATAGGAGATTAGTATGGACGAAGAAAATTTAATAAATCCAGAGTTAATAAATGAAGAAGAAAATAGATTGGAAAATTCTTTAAGACCAAAAACTTTGGAAGAATATATAGGACAAACAAAAGTAAAAGAAAATATGAAAATATATATAGAGGCTGCTAAAAAAAGAGGTGAGCCTCTAGATCATGTGCTTTTATATGGACCACCAGGACTTGGTAAAACAACTCTTTCTAATATTATTTCAAATGAGATGAACTCTAATATAAAAATTACATCAGGACCTGCGATAGAAAAACCAGGAGATTTGGCAGCTTTACTTACTAATTTATCAGAATTTGATGTTTTATTTATAGATGAAATTCATAGATTAAATAAAAGTGTTGAAGAAATCTTATATCCAGCATTAGAGGATTATACGTTAGATATAATTATAGGTAAAGGACCAAGTGCAAGATCTATTAGATTAGATTTACCTAAATTTACATTAATAGGAGCAACTACTAAAGCTGGCTCACTTACTACACCACTAAGAGATAGATTTGGAATTGTAGAAAGATTAGAATTATATAAACCAGAAGATTTACAAAAAATAGTTAAAAGATCTGCAGGAATATTGGATGTAGAAATAGATGATACTGCAACAATGGAAATTGCCAAAAGATCAAGAGGAACCCCAAGAATTGCAAATAGAATATTAAAAAGAGTAAGAGATTATGCAGCAGTATTAGGGGATGGAAAAGTAGACTTAAAAATGGCTAAACTTGCTTTAAGCAAATTAGAAATAGATGA
This sequence comes from uncultured Clostridia bacterium, assembly GCA_944390295.1. Lineage (GTDB taxonomy): Bacteria > Bacillota > Clostridia > TANB77 > CAG-508 > Merdicola. The sequence goes on from CALXPV010000012.1 coordinate 28,061, forward strand.
TTTAGGATTAGATCAAACAGATAGAAATATATTGCTTACAATAATACAAAAATATGCAGGAGGTCCAGTAGGAATAGAAACCCTAGCAGCAACTACTGGAGAAGAAATGGAGACTATAGAAGATGTATATGAACCATTTTTAATGCAAATTGGTTTTGTAGCACGTACACCAAGAGGAAGAGTTGCACTTCCATCCGCATATGAGCATTTAAATATAGAATACAATAAATAAGAGGTTATCATGAAACAAAAAACAAAAGAGATAATTTTTAATATTGGTTATATATTATTTTTATTAATTGCATTTTTAGGAATAGTCTTACCAAGAAACTTACAAAACTTAGATGAAATTTGGAATTTTAATTTTGCAAGAAACATTGCAAATGGATTGCTACCATATAAAGACTTTAATATGTTACAAACACCATTATTATCTTTTATACTAGGTGGAATATTTAAAATATTTGGTACAGAACTTATTGTAGCAAGAGTTGTAGCAGGGATATTAGGAACAGCCATAATATTTATGTCATATAAAATTTTACAAAGATTGGGACTAAATAAAAAATGGTCAGTATTATCATCTGTACTTATGATATTTTTTATAAAAGATAATTTTAATATAGACTATAATTATGCAATCTTATTAGTAACATTAATATTAATATACTTAGAATTAGGAGATTATAAAAAATCTCCTAAATATAATATTTTAATAGGTGTATTAGCAGGGCTTACAATATTATTTAAACAAAGTGTTGGAGCTGTTATAGCAGTAGTAACAGGTTTTTACATATTAATTAATAATGTGAGTAAAGAAAATTTAAAAAATGCTGGATATAGAATTATTGGAGTAATTATACCAGTAGCAATACTAATAATTTATTTACTTATAAGTAATTCATTCGCAAGTTTTTGGGATTATTGTGTATTAGGAATAAAGACATTTGCTAACAATATTTCATATTTAAAATTATTGGATACAATAGATATGACTGCAATACTTGCTATAGCAGTACCAATTGCAATAATAAGTTTTATAATAATAGGAATAAAAAAGAAAGATGAAAATAAAAACCTTGTTATAGGAATATTTGGATTAGAACAATTTATAATTGTATATCCTATTGCAGATGAAATACATTTTCAAATAGCAAGTTTTCCTATTGTTTTAGCAATATTATATGTAATATGCAATTTGATACAAGAGATAAAGCCAATCAAACTATCAATATTTATAGAGCATTTTATGAATATAATAACTATATCTATAGTATGTATGATGATATTATTTTTCATAAATGAATTATATTATTATAATGCATCAGCAAAATCTGTATTAGCAAACTTTAAAAATATACCAATTTCTGAAGGTCTACAAAATAGAATATTAGAGGTGGACGAATTTATAAAAAGTAAAGACAAGCCTGTATATATACTAGATTCAGAAGCTGCAGTATATATGATACCTTTAAACAGATATAACAAAGACTATGATATGTTTTTAAAAGGAAATATAGGATCAGCAGGAGAAGAAGGACAGATAGAAAAACTAAAGAACATGGAAGATGCATACATATTAATAAAAAATGAAAAAACATCTTTAAATTGGCAAACACCAAAACAAGTAATAAATTATGTAAGAAATAACCTAGAAAAAGTGGATACAATAAGCTTTTTTGACGTATATGAACTTTAGGGACGGAGCTTAAAGTTCATATCGTAACATAAATGAGGGAAAAAATAAATAGTGGGGGCAAAAATTAAAATTTATAAGGAGGTTTTTGCATGCCACGAAAAGCAAGGAAAGAAATAAATTCAAAATTTCTTCATGTTATGATACAAGGGATAAATAGAGAATATATTTTTAATAATGATAAAGATATTAAAGTATTTCTAAAATTTGTAAAAGAAAAAATAAAAGAATTTGATTTATCTATAATAGCGTATTGTATTATGAATAATCATGCACACTTTTTAATATATACAGAAAATATTAATTTAGTTTCTAAACTAATGAAGATGGTTAATACAAGCTACGCTATATATTATAATAAAAATAAGGAAAGATGTGGATATGTATTTAGAGATAGATTTAAATCTGAAGAAATTCTTTCTCAAAAACATTTAGTTAGTTGTATACAGTATATTCATAATAATCCAGTAAAGGCTAAGATGTGCTTAAGTCAGAGTGAATATAAGTATTCTAGCTATAACGAATATAAAAATAAGCCATACTTAATTAATAAAAATAAAGTAATGGAAATTTTGAGAAAATATAATATTAACATTGAAATGTTTTTAGATGAAACTACAGAAAAGTATAAATTTATTGATGATATGGACCCTCAGAATAAAAAGATAATAAAAATAAGCGTGTTAGAAGAGTTCTGCAAAGAAAAGAATATTGGAAATATGAATGAATTACGAAGTGATAAAAGTAATTTGAAAGAGATAGCTATTATTATGAATAAAGATTACAATTTTACACAAAAAGAAATAGCTGAAGTCATTGGTATAAGCAGATTGAAGATACATAGAATTATACATTCGTAAGAGAATTTTTAAAAAAGGTCAACATAAAAATTGAACTTTCAGGACCGTCCCTAAAGTTCAAAAGGAGGAGAAGTATGAAATTATTAATGCATACATGCTGTGCACCTTGTAGTGTATATTGCATAGATTCACTAAGAAATGAAGGAATAGA
>CALXPV010000013.1 GCA_944390295.1 uncultured Clostridia bacterium
ACACAGAAGTCAAGCTCTGATGTGCCGAAAATACTTACGAGTTACCTTGTTGGGAAGATAGGTTGTCGCTAGATTTTTTTTATTATATATACAAAAGTAGACTAGAGATTAAAATACATTTTAATTTGTAGTCTATTTTTGTTTAATGGAAAGGTAAAATGTCATGTCAAGAAAAATTTGGAAAGCTGGAACTTTTGTATATCCAATTCCATCAGCTTTAATATCATGTGGAACTATGGAGAAATCTAATATATTAACAATTGCGTGGACTGGAATAATAAACACAGATCCAGCAATGGTATATATATCTGTAAGACCTAATAGATATTCATATAACATAATAAAGAAAAATAAAGAATTTGTTATAAATCTAACCAATAAGGATTTAGCTTTTGCAACAGATTGGTGTGGAGTTAGATCAGGAAAAGACTATGATAAATTTAAAGAAATGAAATTACATAAGGAAAAAGCTAAATTTGTAAAATGTCCAATAATAAAAGAAAGCCCTGTAGCTGTTGAATGCAAAGTAAAAGAAATCGTAGAATTAGGATCACATCATATGTTTATAGCAGAAGTATTATCAATAGATGCAGATGAAAAATATATGGATGATAAAGGAAGTTTTGATATTTCAAAATGTAATTTAATAGCTTATGCAAATGGGGGATATTATCCATTAGGTAAAAAGATAGGAAAATTTGGATATTCTGTTCAAAGAAAAAAGAAAAAGAAGAAAAATACTAACAATAGAAAGAAATTACAAAAATAATAATGATATAGATTTTATCCATTTTTTTAGAAGAAGAGTAAAAATATAGGTATAATATTAGAAATTTTTTAACTAATTTAGATAAAAAATAATAAAGGATTTTCTTACTATAAAAAAACTTAAAAAAACTCTAATAAAACCCTATATAATTATTGACTTCTACAAAAAAACATGGTAAAATATTCAAGCGTATGTATGAGATATTACATGGCTCACATCGTTTCAAAGAAACTACATAGTAACGGAGGTGTATAAAGTGGCTGCAAAAGGAGCAAGAGAAATGATTATCTTAGAATGCACAGAATGTAAAAGAAGAAATTACACAACATTTAAGAATAAAAGAAATAATACCGAAAGATTAGAAATAGCTAAATACTGTAAATTCTGTAAAAAACATACAAAACATAAAGAAACAAAATAAGCTATTTTTAAGGAGGAAAGAAAATGGCTAAAGAGAAAAAGAAAAAAGTTAATGTAAAAAAAGAGGACAAGAACAAAAAACATTTTTGGAAGGATTATAAAGCTGAACTTAAAAAGGTAAATTGGCAATCACCAAAAGAACTTTTTAATAGTACAGTAGCAGTTCTTGTAATAGTATTTATAGTTGCAGCTATAGTTATTCTTTTAGATTTAGGTTTAGATTTCTTAAACAGTTTAGAAGCTAAAGGAATAGAGAGTTTACAAAATACAATTACAAGTCAACAAACAACTGATACAAACAGTGTAAATTCTGTAGGCAATGAAATAACCGAAAATGAATTAAATTCTGCTATGAATAACACAGTAGAATAAAATTAGCAAGGAGGCCCAATATGTCTCAAGAAGAAAAAGTTCAACCAAAATGGTATGTTGTGCATACTTATTCAGGATATGAAAACAAAGTAAAAACAGATTTAGAGAAAACAGTAAAAAATAGGGAGTTAGAAGATTTTATTTTTGATATTGTGGTTCCTATGGAGGAACAAATCGAAATAAAAGATGGAAAAAGAAAAACAAATCTAAAAAAAGTTTTCCCTGGATATGTTTTAGTAAAAATGATTGTAACAGAAGAATCTTGGTATATTGTTAGAAATACAAGAGGAGTTACAGGTTTTGTTGGTTCTGGTACAGATCCTATACCTCTTACAGAGGAAGAAATTAGAAAAATGGGATTTGAATTAACAGAAATTAATGTTGATTATGATATCAACGATTCTGTAAAAATACTTAATGGACCATTAGAAAATTTTGTAGGTGTTGTACAAGAAATAAATAAAGAAAAACACAAAGTAAAAGTTTTAGTTTCTATGTTTGGAAGGGAAACCCCAGTAGAATTAGAATTTTCACAAGTACAAAAGGTATAATTAAAGGAGGTGCAAAATAAGATGGCAGAAAAAGAAGTTATAAATGTTATTAAATTACAAATAGAAGCTGGAAAAGCAACACCAGCTCCACCAGTAGGTCCAGCTTTAGGTTCAAGTGGTGTTAATATTATGCAATTTGTTAAAGAGTTTAATGACAAAACTGCTAACCAACCTGGAATGATAATCCCAGTTGTTATAACAGTTTACAAAGATAAATCATTTACTTTTATAACAAAAGTACCACCAGTTGCTGTACTTATTAAAAAAGCATTAAAAATAGAAAAAGGTTCAGGAAAACCAAATAAAGATAAAGTTGCTAAAATAACTACAGAACAAGTTAAAGCAATAGCTGAACAAAAAATGGAAGACTTAAATGCAGCATCATTAGAAGCTGCTATGAGTATGGTAAAAGGAACAGCTCGTAGTATGGGAGTTGTAGTAGTAGATTAATAAAAAATTGGGAGAATATTTAAATATTCGTTAAGACCAAAGGAGGTAAAAATGAAAAAAGGAAAGAAATATCAAGAAGCTGAAAAGCTAATTGAAAAAGGAAAATTATATGAAGCTAAAGAAGCTTTAGAATTAATAGAAAAAATGCCTAAGGCAAATTTCGATGAAACAGTTGAGTTACATGTAAAATTAGGTGTTGATTCTAAACATGCAGAACAACAAGTTAGAGGTACAGTAGTACTTCCAAACGGAACAGGAAAAACTTTAAAAGTTTTAGTATTTGCAAAAGGTGACAAAGCAAAAGAAGCTGAAGAAGCCGGAGCAGATTTTGTTGGAGCAGAAGAATTAATACCAAAAATTGAAAAAGAAAATTGGTTTGATTATGATGTAATAGTAGCTACACCAAATATGATGGGTGTTGTAGGTAGATTAGGTAAAGTTTTAGGACCAAAAGGATTAATGCCAAACCCTAAATCTGGAACAGTTACTATGGACGTAGCAAAAGCTATACAAGAAATTAAATCAGGAAAAGTTGAATATAGATTAGATAAAACTAATATTATTCACCTTGGATTCGGAAAGGTTTCATTTGGAGCTGAAAAATTAGAAGAAAACTATAAAACAGTTATAGATGCTATAATAAAAGCAAAACCAGCTGCAGCTAAAGGACAATACATTAAGAGTGTTGCTATAGCTAAAACAATGGGGCCAAGTGTTTATATTAATCAAAGATAATTTTATATAGCCAAAGAAAGTAGGCATAAAATAAGTCCTACCGAGGCATAAATGAGAACGGACTTAATCCTAATCATAATGCCTCGTGGCTTATAGATTAGGATTTTTAATTTTTTGGGAGGTGAATACTAAAATGGCAAATCAAAAAGCTATTGAAAAGAAACAATCAGAAGTATCAGCATTAGCTGAAAAAATTAAAGAAGCAAAATTAGTATTATTAACAGATTATAGAGGAATATCAGTTGAAGATGTAACTAATTTAAGAGCTGATTTAAGAAAAACAAATTCTGAATACAAAGTTATAAAAAATAACATAACAAGAAGAGCTTTAAAAGAAGCTGGAATAGAAGGACTAGAAGATTTATTAGTAGGACCAACAGCAGTTATAATGTCTACTGAAGATTATTTAGAACCTTCAAAAGCAATTTATGAATACACAAAGAAAAATGAAAACTACAAGATTAAAGGTGGAATTATTGACGGTAAAGTTATGACAACAGAAGAAATTGTTACTCTTGCAAAATTACCATCAAGAGAAACACTTATTTCTATGCTTGCAGGTGCTTTACTTGGAAATATTTCAAAACTTGCAGTTGCATTAGATCAAGTTAGAATTCAAAAAGAAACAAATGAATAATATATAAAATTTTATTAATAGAGTAGTGGACTTAAACCACAAAATAAAAAAAATTAGGAGGAATTAAAATGACTATAGTTGAAGAATTATTAGAAAAAATTGATGGTTTAACAGTAGTTGAATTATCAGAATTAGTTAAAGGAATTGAAGAAAAATACGGAGTATCTGCAGTAGCAGCTGCTGCACCAGCAGCAGGAGCAGCAGCAGGAGCAGCTGCTGAAGAAAAATCATCTTTTGATGTTGTATTAAAAGATGTTGGAGCTAACAAAATCCAAGTAATCAAAGTTGTTAGAGACGTTACAGGATTAGGATTAAAAGAAGCTAAAGATTTAGTTGATGGAGCACCAAAAACAGTTAAAGAAGGAGCTTCTAAAGAAGAAGCAGAAGAAATCAAAGAAAAATTTACAGCTGCAGGAGCAGTAGTAGAATTAGCATAGTTTTTAAAGCCAACCATATAATGGTTGGCTTTTTTTATTGTATAGGAAAAATCGCTAGATTTTTACATATACAACAAGGTTAGGCTACATTGGAGCGTCCGAGCAAAGCGAGTGACATGTATTTCGCCGTTGCTTCAGAGGCTAGCCCTGCGAAATGCCTTTCTTATTATATAGGAAAAATCGACAGATTTTTACGTATATAACAAGGTTAAGTTACCTATATTCGTGCGATTGCAAAGCAATCTGCACATGTGGCGAAGCCACTTTTCTTATATAGTAGGAAAGTTCATAAAACTTTAATCATGCCCATTTGGTTCTGCAAAAAAGCTACTTTTAATATAAGAATTATTGTGATATAATCCTAGCAAAAGGAGGAGATTATATGAGTAAATATGTAGGAATAATTGCTGCAATGCCAGAAGAAATGGATGCAATAAAAAATAAAACGACTAATATAAAAGAAACAGAGATATTTAATTTAAAATTTTATGAAGGAAAAATAGAAAATCAAAAAATTGTATTAGTAAAATGTGGGGTGGGTAAAGTTAATGCAGCTAGAACTACACAAATTATGATAGATAAATTTGAATTAGAATATGTAATAAATCTTGGATCTGCAGGTAGCATAAATGATGACGTAAATTATGGAGATATAGTTATAGGAAAATATGTTTTACAACATGATTTTGATATTACAGCTTTTGGACATGAAAAAGGCTATATTAGTAATATTGGTGTAAAACTAGAAAGCAATAAAAAACTTATAAAAAGATGCGAATATGTAATAAAAAATATGAAAGAAAATGAATATAAATGCATTGTAGGAACAATTGCAACAGGAGATATTTTCTGTACTAGTAAAAAAATGAAAGAAAAAATTAGAAGTAAATTTAATGCAGATTGTGTAGAAATGGAAGGTGCTGCTATAGCACAAGTAGCATATTTATCAGAAATGCCATTTATAATAATTAGATCTATTTCTGATAGCCCAAATGAAGAAAATCAAATAGATTTTAATAAATATTTAAAAATGGCAGCAGATAGATGTGCAGTATTTGTAGAAAATTTAATGAAAACAAATAAATAATATTGTTCATATAAATTGACTTTTTAAGCTTTTCATTATATACTAATACCTGAAAAAAATACATTATTAGAGGAGAAGAAGATTAATGTCCAATAAGAGAAAAATACTAGTATCTTTAATAATTACAATGTTAATAGTAACAATTACAATGGTATCAAATGCAGCAAGTGATGGTGTAATTACTGGAGAGACTGTTAAATTAAGAGAAGAACCTAGTATGGAAGGAAAACTAGTTACTTTACTTTCTGTAGATAACAAAGTTGAAGTATTAGGAAAAGATGGAGAATGGTATCACATTAAATATAAAGAATATGAAGGTTATGTATTTCAAGATTATGTAGAAGTTGAAGAAGAAGTAGAAAATGAAACAAATTCTTCGAATACATCAAATTCTACAGAAAATAATACATCAGAAAATGAAGTAAGTGAAAATAATACTACTTCAAATGAAACATCTAGTACAGCAGTTAATGAAACAGCACAAAATGAAGAAAATTCAGAAACTCAAGAAAATAATTCAGAAGTGGTTGGAACAGAACAATATATTACAGAAGATGTTAATTTAAAAATATTACCTTTAATAAACTCTGACACACTAAAAAGTGTAAAAAAAGGTGTAAAAGTTACTGTTCAAGATGATTTAAATAATTGGGTATATGTTTATACAGAAGATTCTGCTGGTTGGATAAGAAAAGATAAATTATCAAGTGATAAGACAGAAAAAGATGAAGAAAATAAATCAGATGAGAACAAAGCTAAATCGTATACAGCATATGTTGATGCTTCAAGTGTTAATTTAAGAGAAAAAGCAAGTTCAAATTCAGAGATTTTAAAAACTCTTACAACTAATGCAAAAGTTACTGTAGAAAAAGTAGAAGGTGACTGGGCTAGTGTAACTACATCTGATGGAACAAAAGGATATATATCAAATGAATATTTATCAAAAACAAAAGTAAAAGAAACAAATAGATCTGGAAATGTAGAAAGAGAACCATTAAAAACAGAACAAGAAAATACAGAAACTAAAAAAGAAACAACTAAAGATAGGGCAAAGAAAGAAAACAACTCAACAACTTCTAGTAGTTCAAATAAAGGTAAAGAAGTAGTAAGTTATGCAAAAAAATATTTAGGTTCTAAATACGTATATGGGGGAGATGGACCAAATAGTTTTGACTGCTCTGGATTTACACAATATGTATATAAAAAATTTGGAGTTAGTTTACCGCATTCAGCATCAGGTCAACAAGCTTATGGAAAAAAAGTTTCAAAAAGTAATTTAAAACAAGGAGATTTAGTATTTTTTACAAGTCATGTTGGAATATATGTAGGAAATAATAAATTTATACATGCTGCAAATCCTTCAAAAGGAGTAGTAATAACATCTCTATCAGATAGTTATTATAAGAAAAATTATATAACAGCAAGAAGAATATTTTAATGGGGGCTATTATGAAAGGAATATATGAATAGACCAATTGTAATAGCAGTGATTTCATATATATTTGGAATTTTATTTAGGCTATACACAAATTGTATAGCCTTTATTTTTATGCATATCATATTATTTGTATTTTTATTTTTAATAATTAATATAAATAATAAGTATTTTAGATTTATAAAAATACATTTAAATATCAAAGCAATAATAATAATTTTTATATTTTTAATTTTTGGATATTTATATACAAATGTGATAGAAGAAAAATATGAATATAGTTATGATACTTTATCAGAAATAGAAGGATATGCAACAATAGTAGAAGAACCAGAGAAAAAAGAATATAACCAAAAAGTTAAAGCTAAATTATTAAAAGAAGAAATATATGTATACATTTATGTAGATAAAAATATAGAGATTAACTATGGAGATTTAATCTATCTAAAAGGAGAGTATTTACCACCAGATGTGGCAAGGAATGAAAAAGGATTTAATTACAGAAACTATTTAAAAACATTAAAAATTTTTGGTAGTGTTAAGACAGAAAAAGTAAAAGTTATAGAGAAAAATAAACTAAAATCATTTTTCTATAAATTAAAATGTTATTTAAAGTCAAATATAAAAAAGGTAATAAAAAATGAAGAATATTCAAATATTGTTATAGGTATGGTTTTAGGTGATATATCTGAGTTATCAGAAGATATAAAAAAGCAATTTAATGATAGTAATCTAACACATATTTTAGCTGTTTCTGGAACACAAGTTTCTACTATAATTTTAGGAATTACAGTTATAATGGCTTCTTTAAAAATTCACAAAAGAAAAATAGATTGTATTGCAATTTTAGTACTAATAATTTTTTTGTCAATAACTAATGCAAGTCCATCTGTGCAAAGAGCGTGCATTGTGAGTATTTTAAATTTGATAGCAAAAATATTTTTTAGAAGAGCAGATATATGGAATAATTTAGCAATATCTTTATTTGTGACATTAATTAATAACCCATATAATGTATATAGCTTAAGCTTAATTTTATCATATTTAGGGTTTTTAGGAATTATAGCATATTCAAAAATAAGTATTGTTAAATTAGAATTTAAAAGCAAATTTATAAAATATATTGTAAATAATGTCTGTTTAATTACAACTATTCAAATTTTTATTTTTCCAGTAATTTTATATAATTTTGGTACAATATCTTTAACTTTTTTATTTTCAAATATTATAGTTATACCTTTTGCAAGTATAATAACTTTTATTGGTTTTATTATAATGATATTTCCAATAAAAATATTTATAATAGTAAATGTTTTGGTTCAAATAATAGTAGAATTAACAAGTTTTTTTTCAAATTTAAAAATATCTAAAATATATGTTCCGATTCCGTATTTAATTGAGATTATAATTTATTATGTGCTTTTAATATATATAATTTATCTTATAAAAAACGATTATATTCATAAAATTAAGCATTTTTTTAGAAAGAATAAAAAGAGAATTTTTTTTAGCTTTTTATTAATCTTATTAATATTTTTTATCAATCTTAAATTACCCAAAACATTAAAAATAAATTTTATAGATGTAGGACAGGGAGATGCTACACTTATTACAACAGAATATAATAAAAATATTTTAATAGATGGAGGAGGAAATGAATTAAATTCTTCTTTTGATGTGGGAGAGAGAACACTATTACCATATTTATTAAAGCAAAAAATATTTAAACTAGATTATATAATTATTTCTCATTTTGATTCAGATCATATTGGGGGATTATTTATTATACTAGAAGAATTGGTGGTAGATAATGTTGTAATAGGGAAGCAATTTGAAGCTTCAGAAAATTATGAAAAGCTAATAGAAATAGTAAAGAATAAAAGAATAAAACTACATATTGTAGAGGTGGGAGATAAAATACACATAGACAAATCTACATATATTGATGTATTATGGCCAGATACTAAAAATATAATTAAAGAAAATATATTAAATAATAATTCTTTAGTTTGTAAACTACTATATAAAGATTTTTCTATGTTATTTACTGGAGATATAGAAGAAATTGCAGAAGAAAAAATTTTAAGCTTATATAAAAATAAATTAAAATCTACCATATTAAAAATTGCACATCATGGCTCTAAAACATCATCAATGCAAGAGTTTATAGATGCAGTATCTCCTGGGATTTCACTAATAGGAGTGGGGAAAAATAATAATTTTGGCCATCCAAATGAAGAGATAATTCAAAGACTGAAAAACAAGAATATAAAAGTATATAGGACAGATAAAAATGGAGAAATAAAAATAGAATTTAATAAAGATGGGACAATAGGTATTAAAAGTATTATAAATTAGATTTGTAAAAAATGTATAAATTTGCTAATAATTCTACATAATAAAAATATATAAAGGTTGATTCGCAATTGTGCGTGATAAGTTTAACCTTATTGCGTTGAAAAAGAATTAGAAAGCAGGGATTATATGAGCAAATTAAAAATATTTTTTATAACTTTATTTACAGTTTTATTAGTAACAATTACAGTTGCAGTAGTATATCAAAATATAAAATATGATAAGCTTGCAAAAGCCGAAGAAAAAGTAGAAGATGAATGCATATATGAGGAAATTAGCAACGACATAAATGAGATAGAAGCAAGTTATACAGAAACTAAAGTATCGCCAAATGCAAGTTTAACAATAAAAAGATATTATAAAGAATGTGGGCATACAACTGCTGAATATAAAAATGTAACAGAAGATATGGTCAATAAAACAAAGGAAGAATTACAAAATATATATCCTGAATTTAAAATAGAAGAATTTTCAGAAGGTAATATTGTAATAATGAAGGAAGAAGAGGGAAGATGTGATGAGCATTTTATCGTTAAAAATGAAAATAATAATGTTATAATTTATAAAGAAAAAGAAAATGGAGTGGAAGAGCTTTATCAAAATACAGGTATATCAACAGAATACTTACCTGAGACAGATCAAATAAATTTAAAAAATGGAATAAAGGTTTTTGGAATAGAAAACTTAAATGCTTTAATTGAAGATTTTGAATAATATAAACAAAAAAGAAAGCCCTATTTTTTAGGACTTTCTTTTGTTTTATCTACAAATTGCTCATTTATTTTTAAGTTTTCTTTCTTTAAATAACCTTGCATATAAAATGCTTTAATATACATTATTAAAGAGAAGATTGTTGAAATTAATGCTAAGTAATAAATGTATATACTAAAATCAAATGCTATATTAAATTCTTTTATAAATAGTGAGAAAACTATTGCAATATAAAATAATACAGTTGCAAGTTTACCATACCATCTACTAGAGACTACTAATTCTTTTCCATATAGGAAAGAGGCTCCTGCTATCATTATAACTTCTTTTGCTATTACTACTATAATAATCCACATAGGAATAATATCCTTAAATGCCATTGTACCAAGTGTTAAAATTTGTGTACATTTATCTGCTAAAGGATCTATTAATTTACCAAAATTAGTAATAAAGTTATATTTCCTAGCAATAAAACCGTCTAAAATATCAGTTAATCCAGATATTGTAAAAATAACAAATGCTGCAATATAATTATTATATATTAAATTTACAATAATAAAAGGTATAAGTATAAATCTAAATATAGTTAATATATTTGGTATGTGTTTTGCAATTGTATTCATATATTAAATTCCTCCATCTATTAAAACATTTATAATACAGAAAAAACTAAATTGTCATTTTCTAAATCTACTTTTACAGTATTACCATTTTTTATTTCAGCTCTTAAAACCATTTCAGATAATTCGTCTTCAATATATCTTTGAATGGCTCTTCTCAATGGACGAGCTCCATATTTTAAATCTGTTCCTTTATTCATTAAGTATTTTTTTGCTTCTGGAGATACAATTAAAGTTATGTTTTTATCATCTAAAGCTTTTTGTGTATCAGCAAGCATTATATCTACTATCTTAATAAGTTCGTCTTCAGTTAAACTATCAAAGATAACTATTTCGTCTACTCTATTTAAAAATTCAGGTCTAAATGTTTCTCTTAAACTTGATTCTATTTTGTCTTTGTTATAAGTTTTTGAAGAATTGAACCCTATAGAGTTAACATTCATATTTGAACCTACATTTGAAGTCATTATAATTATTGTATTTTCAAAACTAACTGTATTTCCTTGAGAATCTGTAAGACGTCCATCATCTAGTACTTGTAATAATAGATTAAATACATCTGGATGAGCCTTTTCTATTTCATCAAAAAGAACTATTGAATAAGGTTGTCTTTTTACTTTCTCTGTTAATTGACCTGCATCATCATATCCAACATATCCTGGAGGTGATCCTATAAGTTTAGAAGTAGAATTACTTTCCATATATTCTGACATATCTACTCTAATAATAGAGTCTTCATTTCCAAACATTTCGTAAGATAAAGATTTTGCAAGTTCTGTTTTACCAACACCAGTAGGTCCCACAAATATAAATGAAGGTGGGCGTTTTGTACTTTTTAAACCTGCTCTATTTCTTCTAATAGCACGTGCAACACTATTTACAGCTTCGTTTTGGCCAATAATTCTAGTATGAAGATTTTTTTCTAGGTTTAATAATTTATCTGTTTCTGCTTCTGTTATTTTTGTAACAGGTATTTTTGTCCAACTTTCTATAACTTGAGCTATATCTTGTACTGTAAGATTTGGTATTTTTAAATTCTTTTCAAGTTCATCAATTTCTTGTTTAATAGAACATTCAGAAGCTTTTAATTTTGCTGCTTTTTCATATTCTTCATTAGATGCTTCATCAGTTGTTGCTTTTGCAGTATCTACAGCAATTTCTTCTTGCTGTTCTTGTAAATCTTGTAATTGTTTTTTTAGTACTTGTAATTTAAATAAAGATTTATTATTTAAATTAATTCTAGAACAAGCTTCATCTAGAATGTCGATTGCTTTATCAGGAAGAAATCTGTCGTGTATATATTTTTCAGACATAGAAACAGTTTTTTCTATAACTTCCTTAGAAATTTTCACACTATGGAATTTTTCGTAATATTGTTTAATTCCTTCTAGTATATCTATACTGTCTTTGATAGAAGGTTCTTGAACAATTATTGGTTGAAATCTTCTTTCTAGTGCAGAATCTTTTTCTATATATTTTCTATATTCTTTTAATGTTGTTGTTCCAATTAATTGGATTTCACCATTTGCAAGAGATGGTTTTAAAATATTTGCAGCATTCATAGAATGATCTGCATCACCAGCCCCTATTATATTATGGATTTCATCAATAACTAATATAATGTTACCACAATCTTTACATTCATCGATTAAAGATTTAATTCTAGCTTCAAATTGTCCTCTAAATTGTGTTCCAGCAATTAGTGCTGTCATATCTATTAAATATACTTCTTTTTCTAATAATTTTGGTGGGACTTGTTTATTAGCAATTCTAATCGCTAAACCTTGAGCTAAGGCTGTTTTTCCAACACCAGGTTCACCAATTAAACAAGGATTATTTTTAGATCTTCTATTTAATATTTGAACCATTCTTTCTATTTCTTTATTTCTACCAATAACATTATCTAACTCATTATTTCTTGCTTTTTGAGTTAGGTTAGTACCATAAGTATCTAAAAATTTTCTTTTTTTCTTTTTATTTTTTCCATTCTTTTTTTGTTTAGTATTTGTATTTTCGTCTTCTTGATTAGAATTTTTTGGTGAGAAACCAGCAAATAAAGCTTCTAATGGCATTCCACCTTTATCTGGATCTATATTTTCATTATCAGGATCACTATCTAGATTTATTAAATTTAAAGATTCTAAATTTAAGTTTTTTGATAAATCTTTAAAAAGTGATTCTAATTGTCCTGACATATTATTTACGTTATTTATATTATTTTGATTATTGTTTAAAATGTTATTTTGTTTTGCAATAACATCTAAAGGATCTATTCCTTTCTTTTTTGCACAATCATAACATAAACCTTTTAATGTTTCTTTTCCATTGTTATCTATAGAATTTATGAATATGATTGCTGTATTTTTTTTACATTCTGAACATATCATTAATTAAAGCGCTCCTTTATAAAAAATTATACTTATATAAACTTATTTTGAATTTATATAATACTATATTATTATATCACAATAGTCAATGTTTTCAAGCAATATTAATACTTATTTAATATATAAAAAGTTGAAAAAAATATATGCGAATGTTATAATAAATCAGAAGAAGAAAAAAAGGAGTACATATGAAAATAAAAATACCAAAGAGTCAATTAATTTGTTTTATACTTATAATAATTATATGTATTATTGCAATTTTTGAAGCAGTATATTATGTATTAAATCCAACTTCATTAGAAGGAGCAAAAAAGGAAGAGGAAAATAATTTGACAGCTCAACAAGCAACTGCAAAAGATTTTGATGATATATTCCAAAACAATTTTGTTAATACTATAAATTCAGGAGATATAGAAAAAATAGATAATACTCAAGATTATATATATACTTCTTATGAAAAAGAAGAAGAGTCTCCTGGTCAATATGATATAAATGTAAATATACCTACGATAAATATAAATTCAGAGGAAATAAAATCATATAATGATGAAATAAAGGCAATTTTTGAAGATAAAGCAGAAAGTATACTAAATGGAGGAAGTAACAATTCCGTTTATTCTGTAGATTATCAGGCTTATTTAAACGAGGATATATTATCAATAATTATAAAATCAACATTAAAAGAGGGAGACAATCCTCAAAGAGTTATTGTACAAACATATTGCTATAATACAAGAGAAATGAGAAAAGTTGAGTTTGATGAGATTATGCAACTTAAAAATCTGGATAAAAATAATGTAAGTGAAACAATAAAAACACAAATACAAGGAAAACAAGAGGAAGCAAGGGCACTACAACAATTAGGTTATTCAGCATATTTAAGAGATTTAAGAAGTGATAGATACGAAGTTGAAAATATTGATAACTTTTTTATAGATGAAACTAATCATATATATGTAATTTATGCATATGGAAATGCAGAATTAACAGATGTTACAGATGTTGTTATATTTTAAATAAAAAGTGGCTTGAAAAATATAAGCCACTTTTCTTAAATAATAAAAAAGTGAATGTTAGATTTTCTAAGCATTAGAAAATCTAATATTCGCCATAATTGCTAGTACAGAAAATTCTCCTACTATACAAAAAAAGAAGCACTTGAAAGTGCTTCTTTTTTGAAAATAAAAGGGGATGTTTTTAAACATATAGCCAGTAATTGGAGTAATAAGTATTACTGACTTCTCTTATAATATAACAATGAATTTTGTTCATTGTGTGAACTGTAAGTGATAATTTTAAAAAATTATTTACTTTCAGAAGGTTGTTCTTGTAATTTTACTTTTACATCAATTTCTTTTCCATCTCTATTAACCTTTAAAGAAACTTCATCACCTATTTGATGAGTATTTTTAACTTCATTCAATTCATCCATTGTTTTAATATCTTTACCATCTATTTGAACAATAACATCTCCAGGTTGTATTCCTGCTTTTTCAGCACCTGAGAAAGGTTCAACAGAAACAACATATACACCTTCTACTAAGTCATTTGCTTTTGCTGTTTGTTCATCTAAATCTCTACCACTTAATCCAATATATGGTCTAGATACTTTTCCATTAGAAATTAATTGTTCAAAAATAGGTTTTGCAGAATTAATTGGAATGGCAAATCCCATTCCTTCTACTCCTGTACCATCTAATTTTAAAGTGTTAATACCAATAACTTGACCAGAACCATTAACTAAAGCTCCACCACTGTTACCAGAATTTATAGCAGCATCGGTTTGAATTAAATTATATGTGTTACCATCTTCGCTAGTAATATCTCTATCAACAGCACTGATGATTCCAGAAGTTACAGAGCTTTGCATTCCTAAAGGATTTCCAATAGCCATAGCAAATTCTCCAACTGTAACACTATCAGAATCTCCTAACTGTGCAGCTGTTAATCCTGACTTATCTATTTTTATAACTGCTAAATCAGTTTGAGAATCTGTTCCAATAACTTTTGCTTCATATTTTGTAGAATCATTATATAAAGTAACAGTTATTTTGCTAGCTTCTGATACTTGATAATAGTTTGATGTATCTGCAGAACTTACAACATGATTATTTGTTAAGATATATCCGTCTTCACTTAATATAATTCCAGAACCTTCTGCAGAAGCTGCTTGTGAGCCATTAAAAATTGAATTTACAGTGTATTGTACTTGAATTCCAACTATTGATGGTAATACTTGTGATGCAACATTTGTAGCTGTATCAGAATAATTGCTTAAAGATACTAAGTTCCCGAGTTCCTACAGATTGAGAACCACTACTTGATGAAATTGAACCACCTAAAATACTACTTTTTATGCTTGGAATTCCAAAACAAGCTCCTACTACAAGAGCAGCACCTATAATACCTGAGCAAAAAGGAAGGACTACACTTTTACCAAATCCTGGTCCTTTTTTTTCTTTTGGTTCAATTTTACTAGGTTTAGCAAATGTAAATTTGTTGTTATCTTTTTTCTCTTTATTTTCTTCCATGATATTACCTCCACTACTAATAATTATCTTATACTAAACTAATTAAAAGATACAATACTTTTGTGAAAAAACTGTGAAAAAAATGTATTAGTTTATTGTAATATTATGTAAAAGAATATATAATACAATAAGTTGGAGGTGTTTATGAAAAAGAAAGGCTTCTTAAATATAAAGTTAATTTTTATTATTTTAATAGTAGTAATAATAAGTATTGGATCAATTTTTTTTATAAAATATACTTATAAAAATCAATCTTTACAAACATTAAGTACAGAGATGTTACAGATTCAAGCAAAAATAAAAATAGTAAATGAAAGAAACAAAGTAAATAATACAAAAGAATATATTGGGGAAGAAGCAACTAATGAAGAAGTACAAAAAGTTAATATAGAAAATGGTGAAGAAATTAAAATATTAACTTTGGATAATTTAAAAAAATTGGAATTACCAGAAATACAAAAAGATAAAAAGTTTATTGTAAATTATGAAAATGAAGAAGTATATTATATAGATGGATATGAAACAAAAGAAGGAAATATACTTTATTCATTAACTGATATAAATAATTTAGCAATAAAATAATGGAGGAAAAATGAAAGAAAAAGAGGAAGAAAGATTAAAAGAACTTAAGAAAATAGAAATGGAATATCATAAATTAGGAACAAAATATATAGCCGGAATAGACGAAGCTGGTAGAGGTCCATTAGCAGGACCAGTAGTAGTTGGATGTGTGATTATGCCAGAGGATTCAATTATAGAAGGAGTTAATGACTCAAAAAAAATTTCAGAAAAAAAGAGAGAAAAGCTATATGATGAAATTATAGAAAATGCAATTAGTTGGTCTGTAGCTATTATAGGATGGAATGAAATAGATGAAGTAAATATATTAAATGCAACTAAAAACGGTGTTACAGAATGTATAAATAAATTAGAAATAAAGCCAGAACTTATTTTAGTTGATGCATTAAAAGGAATAGATACTTGCAATATTCCATATGTATCAATGGTAAAAGGTGATGCAAAATGTTATAGTATTTCAGCAGCATCTATTATTGCAAAAGTAACAAGGGATAGAATAATGAGAGAATGGGATGAGGTATATCCACAATATGGATTTGCAAAACATAAAGGATATGGAACAAAAGCTCATATAGAAGCATTAAAAGAATATGGACCTTGTCCAATACATAGAAAATCTTTCATTACACATTTTGTATAAAAGGAAGAAGAGGAATATGAATATTATAGATATTATTTCAAAAAAAAGAGATGGCAAAGAATTGTCAGAAGAAGAGATTAATTATTTTATAACAGAATATACAAATAATAGAATAGAAGACTATCAGGCAGCAGCACTTATAATGGCAATTTATATAAAAGGAATGAATTATAGAGAAACAAAAGATTTAACAATGGCAATGGCAAATTCAGGAGATATATTAGATTTATCAAAATTAGGAAGCAATGTAGTTGATAAACATAGTACAGGTGGAGTTGGAGATAAAGTCACATTAATTTTGGCTCCACTTATAGCTTCTTTAGGAATTCCTGTTGCAAAAATGTCAGGAAGAGGATTAGGATTTACAGGAGGAACAGCAGACAAAATAGAATCAATTCCTGGTTATAATACAGAAGTATCAGAAAAACAGTTTATAGAAAATGTAGAAAAAATAGGAATAAGTTTAATTACTCAAACATTAAATTTAGCTCCTGCAGACAAAAAGATTTATGCATTAAGAGATACTATAGCTTGTACAGAAAGCATTCCTTTAATTGCATCTAGTATTATGAGTAAAAAAATTGCAAGTGGAGCAAATAAAATAGTATTAGATGTAACTTGTGGATATGGTGCATTTATGAAAAATAGAAAGCAAGCAGAAGAACTATCAAAAACTATGATTGAAATAGGAAAATTAGCAGGACGTGAAACTGTTTGTATTGTAACAGATATGAATGAACCTTTAGGATATGCTGTAGGAAATAATTTAGAAGTTATAGAAGCAATAGAATTCCTAAAAGGAGATATGCCAAGTGATTTAAAAGAAGTTGTTATTGAATTAGGAGCATATATGATAAAACTTGCTGGTAAAGGAGATAATATAGAAGAAAACAAACAAAAACTATTAGAAAATATAAAAAATGGAAAAGCATATGATAGATTTATAGAATTAGTTAAAAATCAAGGTGGAGATATTTCTTATATAGAAGATACAGAAAAGTTTGAAAAAGCACCAATAATAAAAGAAGTAATTTCAAACAAAGAAGGAAATATACAAGAGATAAATGCTAAAACAATAGGTGAAATATCTTGTGCATTAGGTGCAGGAAGACAAACTAAAACAGATAAAATAGATTTATCTGTAGGAATAATTTTAAATAAAAAAGTTGGAGATTACGTTAAAATAGGAGATATAGTTGCAACAGTTTATGCAAATGACCAAGAAAAAGCAAATAAAGCAGAGGAAGAAATCTTAAATACATATAAAATAGGAAAAGAAAAAGAAGACAAACAAACAATTTTAGAGATAATTGAGTAAAACAAAGGGGCACTCTTTCGAAAGAGTGTCCTCTTTATTCATAAAGAATCAAACTTTTCCATTACACATTCTTTCGTATTCTTTACACTTTATTTTATAGTCCATTTGCATACATAAACATTTGTAATACATATATCCTTGTTCATATTGAGTCATAGGATTAAAAAAGTTTTCAGGATCTGATGTATCAAAGGGTGGATAACCACCAAAATTAGAAAAATCAATATTTTTATCCATAAAAACCTCCATTCGAGCAATTATATGCTCTAATAAAATTTTAATTAAAAACCTCTAAATCGCGAGAATGAAAGAGGTTTTTATTAGCCATCTCAAAATTCGTAAGAATTTTGAGGGCGAAAGCGATTGTAGCATTAGTGTGAAAAAACTTGTTTTTCACACTAACCTCCTTTACTATAATTTATAATTATGCAAAAATATTTATGATATTACTTAAATCTAAAGATAAAAAATGAAAAAAATGAAAAATAACAAAAGTATAAAAAGCAGCAATTATACCTTGAATAAATTTTCCTAATATATATGGCTTTATAGAAAGATCAGATTTCGAAACAAAACTATATACTTGTAATAAAACAGAAATTCCACCAAATCCTAATATAAAAGCACAAATTATAATAGTAAAAGAAATATTTTTTATAGGAATACTTGCTACTTGGTAAAGTCCATTAGTAAGTTCTAAAAATCCATTTATTATTCCATAAGAAAAAGCTTCATTAATGTTTAACATTTCAAATAATGGTTTAAAAATAAAATACAATAAATTAATAAAATGTGTTTCAGTTATTATTGATATAATAACTGAAAATAAAACAATAAAACCACCAATATTAAGAATATTTATAATAGATTTTTTTATAGAATCAGTAAGAATCTCACCAATATTTGATAATTTTATAGTAGTAGATTTATTTTCATAACTTTTAGCAAAAGTAATATTTGTATCTTTATATTTCCAAAATCTAAATAAAAAGCCTACAGTTAGACCTGCAAGAAAATGAGTAATTAATAAAATTATACCAGTAGTAGCATCTTTAAAAATTCCAATTCCGATTGTACCTAAAATAAATAAAGGACCAGAATTATTAGTAAAAGCAAGCATTCTTTCACCTTCTACTTTGGTACACATATTTTTTTGTCTTAACTCTGTTACAATTTTAGCTCCTACAGGATAGCCACTAACAATACCCATAATTAAAGGATAACTAGCAATTCCAGGAATATTAAAAATAGGTCGCATAAATTTATTAAAACATTTTCCAAGAACATTGATAATATTAGTATGGCTTAACAATTCTGTAGCAATAAAAAAAGGGAATAATGCAGGAATTACATTGTTAGCCCATAAAGCTAATCCGTTTTTGGCAGCATTTAAATTAGAAGTTGAAAACACAACTAAAAGAAGAGTAAAAATTATAATTACAATAGTAAAAAAGTTTTTTCGCAGAGAAAATACAAAAAACTTAATAGGACTTAGAACGGAATGACTCTTATTAATTGAATTCATTATTATACCTCATTGTTATCTTAAAAATAATATTTATTAATATATATTTCAATTTAATGGAAAATATTATATAATATATAAAGTGTAAAGAAGGAGAACAAGATGAATCCAATAATAGCAGAGATGCAGAACTCTAATAAATTTAATGAATACATAAAAAATATAAAAGAAAATAAAGCCCCAATATCTGTATTGGGGTTAGCTGGCGTGGGATTAGAGCAAATAGTTGGAGCAACAAATACTTTTACTAAAAGTCCAATTTGTTTAATTACATATAATGAATTACAAGCAAGAAGAGTAGCAGATAATTTAAAAAACTACATAGATAATGTATATTTTTTTCCTAAAAGAGAAATTTTATCATATGACTATATAGCAGAAAGTAAAGAATTACCTTATGAAAGAATAGAAGTATTAAAAAAGATAGTTGAGAAGAAAATAAATGTATTAGTAGTGTCTATAGAATCATTAATGCAACCAATGATTTCTAAAAATGTATTGTTTAAAAATAAAATTAAACTAGAAGTTGGAAAAAGCTATGATTTAGATAAACTAAAAGCTACTATAAGTAGTTTAGGATATACTAGAAATGAATTAATAGAAGCAAAAGGAGAATTTAGTATAAGAGGAGGAATACTAGATATTTCTTTTGATGAAAAATACGGTATTAGAATAGAATTTTGGGGAGACGAAATAGATTCTATTAGAAAATTTAGTATAGAAACTCAAAGATCAATTGAAATGATAGATAAAGTAGAAATAAACCCAATACACGAATACTTATTAGCAAATGATTTAGAAACAGTTTGCAAGAAAATATTAGATAAAAAATATACAGATAAACAATTAGAAAATGTAAAAGAAGATATAGAATTAATAAAATCAAAAGAATATATATCTAAAATAGATAAATATTTTGATTGTTTTTATAATGAATGTTCTTCACTATTAGATTATTTAGACAATAATTATTTAATTTGTGTAGAGGAATTAAAAAAAGTAAATGTAAGAGCAAAAAATGTATTAGAAGATATAACTGCTACAGAAGCAGCTTTAATTGAAAAAGAAAGAATAATTCCAAATTCATTAGAAAACTATATAGATATAAATAAAATAGAAGAGGAATTAACTAAGTATAAAATAGTATATTTGACTTCAAATGATTTTGATGAAGAAATCAATACAGAAAAGTATTATTTTAAATATAGAATGGTAAATTACTATAAGAGTAATATAGAGAAATTTTTTATAGAAATAAAAGAAGCTAAATTAAATAAGAAAAGAATATATATCTTTTTAGACTCAAAAGAAAAAGCAAAAAGAATTAAAGAATTATTAGATGAACAAGAAATTATTTCAGAATATAGTGAAAAGTATTCTGAAATAAGTAATGGAATACAAGTAAAAATATTACTAGGAAATTTAAACCAAGGTTTTGAAAGTTATGATTCTAATATTTTAGTAATAGTTGCAAATGAACTTATAAATATAGAAAAAAGAAAGAAAAGAAGAAGCAGTAAAATATTTAATGAAGCAGAAAAAATTATATTTTCAGAACTTAAACCTGGAGATTATGTTGTACATAAAGTTCATGGAATCGGACAATTTGTTGGAGTTAATACAATAGTTACAGATAAAGTAACAAAAGATTATATAAAAATAAAATATAAAAATGATGATGTTTTATATGTTCCAACAGATCAATTAGATAATGTAAAAAAATATATTGGTGGAGGAGAAGCTTTACCAAAAATTAATAGATTAGGAAGTAAAGAATGGGCAAATACTAAAGAAAGAGTAAAGAAAAATTTACGTGAAATAGCAAGAGAGTTAATAGAGCTTTATGCTAAAAGACAAGCATCAAAAGGTTATGCTTTTTCTAAAGATACACCATGGCAACAAGAATTTGAAGGAAGCTTTCCATATCAAGAAACAGATGATCAATTAAGATGTATTGATGAAGTAAAAAAAGATATGGAAATGCAAAAGCCAATGGATAGATTGCTTTGCGGTGACGTAGGATATGGAAAAACAGAAGTTGCAATACGTGCAGCATTTAAAGCAGTAATGGATCAAAAACAAGTAGCATATTTAGTACCAACTACAGTTTTGGCAGATCAACAATACAAAAGTTTTAAAGAAAGAATGGAAGAATTTCCAATTAGAGTTGATGTTTTAAATAGATTTAGAACAAAAAAAGAGCAAGAAGAAATAATAAGAAAACTTAAATTAGGCGAAATAGATGTAATAATAGGGACACATAGATTGTTAAGTAAAGATGTTGAATTCAAGGATTTAGGCTTACTTATTATAGATGAAGAGCATCGTTTTGGTGTAAAAGATAAAGAAAAAATAAAAGAATATAAAACAAATATAGATGTACTTACAATGACTGCAACACCAATTCCAAGAACACTACATATGTCAATTGTAGGAGTAAGAGATATGTCTATAATTTATGAGCCACCACAAAATAGAAAACCTGTACAAACATATGTATTAGAATATGACGAAGAGGTTGTAAGAGAAGCAATAACAAAAGAGATAGAAAGAGGAGGACAGGTATTTTACTTATTTAATAATGTAGAGGGAATAGAAAGAAAAGCAAATGAAATATTAAAATTGGTACCAGAGGCAAAAGTAGCATATGCACATGGAAAAATGAGTGGAACTGAATTAGAAAATATAATGCTAGATTTTATAGAAGGAAAAGTAAATGTACTTGTATGTACAACTATTCTAGAATCTGGAATTGATATACCAAATGCAAATACAATTATTGTAGAAAATGCGGATAGGCTAGGTTTAGCACAACTTTATCAAATAAGAGGTAGAGTTGGAAGAAGTGATATACAAGCATATGCATATATAACATACAAAAGAGATAAACTATTATCAGAAGTTGCAGATAAAAGATTAAAAGCAATGAAAGAATTCACAGAGTTTGGATCTGGATTTAAAATAGCAATGAGGGATTTGGAAATAAGAGGAGCAGGAAGTATGCTTGGAGAGATACAACATGGTCATATGGAACAAGTTGGATATGATACTTACTGTAATCTGTTAGATCAAGTAATAAAAGAAATGAAAAATATTACAGTAGAAGAGGAAAAAGACATACAAATAGATTTAAATGTTTCAAGTTATATTCCAGATACATATATTTCAGAATCAAATCAAAAGATTAAGATTTATCAAGATATTGCATTATGTAGAAATGAAGAAGATATACAAAATGTAATAGATGAAATGATAGATATATATGGAGAAATGCCAACAGAACTAGAAAATCTAATTAATATTGCAAGAATAAAAGAATTAGCTAAAACAGCAAATATTTTAAAAATTCAACAAAGAGCAAATGGAATTGTATTTTGGTTTGATGGTAATAAATTTAACTTTGATATAGTAGATAAATTAATTAAAGAATATAGAAATAAAATAAAATTTTCTGCAGGAAAAGATCCATATATAACTTATAAAGTAGAAAAATTATCAGATACAAAAATTCTTATTAAAGTAAAGGAATTTTTAAGATATATAATTAATAATTAGGAGGACCTATGCAAATTATAACAAGTAAGGATAATGAAACTGTTAAAAATATAAAAAAATTAAAGGATAGAAAATATAGAGATTTAAATAATGAATTTATCATAGAAGGGATAAAACTTGTAAAAGAAGCTATATCAGAAAATTTTATGATAAAGAAAATTATAATATGTGAAGAATGTTTAGAAAATGAAATAATAGATGAAAAAACATTATATGAAATTGCAAAATATGAATGTATATATGTTACAAAGAAAATTTTTGAAAGTATTTCTGATGTAACACATCCACAAGGAATATTAGCAGTAGTAGAAAAAAATAATAAAAAACCAATAAATTATAAAGAAGATATTGTGCTAGTTTTAGACGGTTTGCAAGATCCTGGTAATTTAGGAACAATATTAAGAACTATAGATAGTGCAAATTTATCACAAATTATAGTATCAAAAGAAACTGTTGATGCATATAATCCAAAAGTTGTAAGATCCACAATGGGAGCTATATTTAGGGTTAATATTGTTCAAACTGATAATCTAAAAGAAACATTAAAAGAATTTAAAAAGCATAAATATAAAATAATGAGTACTTCATTAGGAGCAACAGAAAGTATATATGATATAGATTATAATAAAAAAGTTTTAGTAATAGGAAATGAAGCTAATGGAGTATCAAAAGAAATACTAGATTTTGCAGATGAAAAAGTAATTATTCCGATGCTTGGAAAAACAGAAAGTCTAAATGCTTCAGTTGCAACAAGTATTATTGTATATGAATATGTAAGAAGAAAAATAAAAGGGCATTTATAAAATGCCCTTTTAAAATTACAGTTGTGAATCAGAATCTTCACAATTTAAAGCTTTCATAATTTGTGGATAAATTTCGGTTGCATTATTTTTCCAATTATCTACTATTTGTTTTGCGTGTTCGCTTGAGCCTGCAAATGTTCTTATCTCGAAAACAGTTTCTCCATTTTCAGTTATTTTACATTTTACATTAAAAGATTTATCTTTTTTAGGAACATATTCAGCAGTAACTGCAACTTCGTTTTCGATTATATTTAGTTCATTTTTAAAATTCTTATCAACTTTTAATTTTAATATTCCTGGAATCATATCTCCAGTAAGTTTTAAAGCTTCTATCCCTTTTGCAGTAATTTTATAAAGTGTATTTTCTTCTAATTTAATAGATGTGATATATTCTGCAGAAATTAAATCTAATAAAAATTGTTGAAAGTAAAAATAATTAATATCTGTAATAGTTAAGACTAATTTTAAAAATTCGTCATTAGTAATTGGTCTATCAATCTTATATAAAATATATAAGATTAAAGCTTTTAATTCTGCCATAGTGTCTTTATCAGAAGCTAATTTCATTTTTGCTCACTCCTTATGTATTAATAAACAAATTATAACATTAAATGTCAAAAAATACTATTATATTTTTACAAAAAATGTTATAATTATAAAGACTTTAGTGGAGGTAATTATGAAAAATTATTACGAAGTTTTAGAAGTAAATGAAAATGCATCTAAAGAAGTAATTGAAAAAGCATATAAAGTGCTTGCAAAAAAATATCATCCGGATTTACAGGAAGATAAGAATAAAAAAGCAGCAGAAGAGAAAATTAAAGTATTAAATGAAGCGTATGAAGTTTTATCAGATCCGGGGAAAAAGCAATCTTATGATGCTAAATTACAGCGTGCAAGAGAAGAGGAAGCAAGAAAAAAAGAAATGCAACATACAGCATATGTAAATAATGTTCAAAGTTTTTATCAGAAACAATATGGATCAGCTAATAATGCAACTACACAAAAAGAACAAAAGAAAATAAATAAAAAATTTCAGAAAGAATATAAAAAGGAACTATTAAGATTAAGGGCTATAGGCTTTTTAAGAAAAGTAGGAGCAACTTGCCTTGTTTTGGGGATAGTATTCTTAATAGGATTTTTAATATATAAGATTCCGGCAACTAACAAATGGATACAAGATATAATAAATGATAATCCAATTTTAAAATCAATGATAGATGCTATAAGCTAGTAATAAAAATAAAAATTTGACAGATACTTATAAATAAGTGTATAATACTAGACTGGAATAATATAATAATGGAAAGGGAGTTTTTTTATGGTAGATAAGAGAAAAATCGTACTAGTTGGTACAGGCTTTGTAGGAATGAGTATGGCTTATTCTTTATTAAATCAAGGAGGAATAAACGAACTAGTATTAATTGATGTACTTAAAGATAAAGCAGAAGGAGAAGCAATGGATTTAGCACATGGAATGCCTTGTGCCCCAAATGATATGATAATAAAATCTGGTGATTATGATGAATGCAAAGATGCAAATATTGTAGTAATAACAGCTGGATTAAATCAAAAACCAGGACAAACAAGATTAGATTTAGCATCTGCAAATGCTAAAATAATGAAAGAAATAACAGAAAATGTAGTAGCTAGTGGGTTTAATGGAATATTCTTAATTGCTAGTAATCCTGTAGATTTAATGACATATGTTGTAAAAGAAGTTTCTGGATTTGATAGTTCAAAAGTAATTGGATCTGGAACAGTTTTAGATACAGCAAGATTAAGATATTTAGTAGGAAAATATCTTAAAGTATCTAGTAAAAATGTACATGCTTATATAATGGGAGAACATGGAGATTCATCTTTTGTTCCTTGGGAGCATGCAAATGTTGGATGTAAAAAGATGAAAGAAATAATGAAAGATAATAAACATCCAATGTCAGATCTAGATAAAATATACACAGAAGTACAACAAGCTGCATATGAAATTATAAATAGAAAAAAAGCAACATATTACGGAATTGGATTAGGATTAACAAAAATAATTAAAGCAATTATAAATAATCAAAATGAAATTATGACAGTATCAACATATTTAGATGGTGAATATGGACATAAAGGATTATATATTGGTGTTCCAACAATTATAAACAGCAAAGGTGCAAGAGAAATATTAGAATTACCACTAGAAGGAGAAGAAAAAGAAAAATTCGATAAGAGCTGTGAAACATTAATGGCAATGAAAGAAGAAATTGATAAAGTTATAAAATAAGAAGAGATGGGATTTTATTTCCCATCTTTATTTATATAGTAGGAGAGTTCTCCGAACTCTTCTACTATATAAATAAATTTCACAAGAAGTAAAAATAATTAAATAAGAAATAATTTTTAAAAATAGGAAAAATTACAAAAATATTACAAATTTGTATTGACTTACGGCCTTATGCGTTGTATAATAATTGAGCATGAGATTAGCGATGAAGTAGAATGTGGCTACAAACCTAATAACGGAAGGGTTTGGAGGGAACTTCTATGGAGTATGTCTTGGCTTAGACCGGGCGGTAAGTTAAGTTAGCTGTGCGAAACGAAGTGAGCTACAGATAACTTATACAGCGAAGCTGTATAGGAAAAATAGTAGAGCATTAAGCATGAGCTACAAAATACATAATGCACTTATCCCAAGATTATCATGCCAACTTGGGTTTTTATATTGGGGGTTAACAAAACACCAGGGTGCGTTTATACTTGCCTAGGTACATTTAATATTTTAAGGAGGGAAATTATACTATGGCAACAACAAATCAAATGGTAGGAAGCGAAAAAATAAGAATAAGGTTAAAAGCTTATGATCACGAAATTTTAGATCAGTCTGCTGAAAAAATAGTAGATACTGCTAAAAAGACAGGAGCAAAAGTTTCAGGACCAATTCCACTTCCAACACAAAAAGAAGTTGTAACAATCTTACGTTCTCCACACAAAGACAAAGATTCAAGAGAACAATTTGAAATGAGAACACATAAGAGAGTTATCGATATTCTTTATCCAACACAAAAAACTGTTGATAACTTAATGAAGTTAGAATTACCAGCAGGTGTTGATATAGAAATCAAATTATAATGATAAAAATTATTAAAAATAAAAAAATAACGAAGCCAAGCTAGTTATATTTTAGATGTAATTAGCCAATAGTTAAGTTAGTCGTGCGAAGCTTTAGCGAGCTACGAATAACTTATACGGTGAAACGTATAGGAGGAAAGAAAATGAGTAAAGGATTAATAGGAAAAAAAGTTGGAATGACTCAAATATTTGATGAAAAAGGAATGATCATTCCAGTAACAGTTATAGAAGCTGGACCTTGTGTAGTATCACAAGTTAAAACAGTAGAAACAGATGGATACAATGCTATCCAATTAGGATTTGGAGAAGTTAAATCTTCAAAAGTAAATAAACCAAAAGCTGGACATTTTGCAAAAGCAAATGTAGAAGCTAAAAAACATTTAAGAGAATTCAGATGCGAAGAACCAGCAGAATTAAAAGTAGGAGACGAAGTTAAAGCTGACGTATTCGCTCAAGGAGAAAAAGTTGATATCCAAGGTATATCAAAAGGAAAAGGATTCCAAGGTGTTATCAAAAGACATGGACAACACAGAGGACCAATGGGACATGGATCTATGTATCACAGAAGACCAGGTTCAATGGGATCTACATCTACACCAGGTAGAGTATTTAAAGGTAAAAAATTACCAGGACACATGGGTGTACAAAAAATAACAATCCAAAACTTAGAAATAGTTAAAGTTGATATGGATAAAAATGTATTATTAGTAAAAGGAAGCGTTCCAGGACCAAAAGGAGCAATTCTAAAAATTAAAACAAGTGTAAAAACATGTAAATAGGAAGGGAGGAAGAAATAATGCCTAAAATAGACGTATATAATATGGAAGGTAAAAAAGTTAGCGATATAGAATTAAATGACAATGTATTTGGTATTGAACCAAACGAAGCAGTTGTACATAGTGTACTTGTTAACTATTTAGCTAACCAAAGACAAGGAACACAAAGTACAAAAACAAGATCAGAAGTATCTGGTGGTGGTAGAAAACCATGGAGACAAAAAGGAACAGGTAGAGCAAGACAAGGTTCTATTAGAGCTCCACAATGGGTAAAAGGTGGTATTGCTTTAGGACCAAAACCACGTTCTTACAAATATACAGTAAATAAAAAAGAAAGAAGATTAGCTATACGTTCAGTATTAAGCTCAAAAGTTTTAGAAAACAATTTAGTAGTTTTAGATAAAGCAGAAATGAAAGAAATCAAAACTAAAGAAATGGTTAAAACTTTAGCAAACTTAAAAGTTGAAGGAAAAACACTAATCTTATTACCAGAAAGAAATGAAAACGTACAAAAATCAGCAAGAAATATTAATGGTGTAAAAACAACATTAGTAAATACAATAAATGTTTACGACTTATTAAAATACAATAAATTAGTTGTAACAGTAGATGCTGTTAAAAAATTAGAGGAGGTGTACGCATAATGAGACCAGAAGAAGTTATAATAGCTCCAATAATTACTGAAAAAAGTAATGATGGATTAAATGAAGGAAAGTATACCTTTGAAGTTAACAAAAAAGCAACAAAAATTGATATTAAAAACGCAGTAGAAAAATTATTTGAAGTAAAAGTAATAAAAGTAAACACTATGAATGTTAGTGGAAAACAAAAAAGAATGGGTAGATATGTTGGAAAAACATCTGACTGGAAAAAAGCTATTGTTACAATAGATACAGATCCAGAACAAAAAACATATTTAGCTAAAGGCGGAAAAGAAACAAAAATTTCTAAGAAATATAAAGATTCTATAGATTCATTTATGGGAGCATAGTTAACTTAGAAATCAAAAGAAAACTATCTGGAAAATACCAGGATAATAAAGAATATCTGCATGTAGAGCAGGAAAAAATCTACAAATATAAGTTAAGAAAGGAAAATTTAAAATGGCAGTTAAAAGATTTAAAGCATATACACCATCTAGAAGAAACATGACAGTTTCTGCATTTGATGAAATAACAAAAAAGACACCAGAAAAATCTTTATTAGCTAAGAAAAAAGAAAAAGCTGGAAGAAACTCTTATGGAAGAATTACAGTTAGACATCAAGGTGGTGGAAACAGACAAAAATATAGAATAATAGATTTTAAACGTATAAAAGATGATATGACAGCAACAGTTATAGGAATCGAATATGATCCAAACAGAAGTGCAAATATAGCATTAATCCAATATGAAGATGGAACAAAATCATATATATTAGCACCTTTAGGATTAAAAGATGGAGATAAAGTAGTATCAGGAGCAAAAACTGATGTTAAACCAGGTAACTGTATGCCAATCGAATCTATACCAGTAGGTACAATGATTCACAATATCGAATTAAATCCAGGACAAGGTGGAAAATTAGTAAGAAGTGCTGGTCAAGAAGCACAACTTATGGCTAAAGAAGGTAAATATGCACATGTAAGACTTCCTTCAGGAGAAATGAGATTAATCTTAACAAGATGTAGAGCAACAATCGGAACAGTAGGAAATGCTGAACATGATACAATTAAGATTGGTAAAGCTGGTAGAAAAAGACATATGGGATGGAGACCACAAGTTAGAGGATCTGTTATGAACCCAGTAGATCACCCACATGGTGGTGGTGAAGGTAGAGCTCCAGTTGGACACGCAGGACCATTAACACCTTGGGGTAAACCAGCACTAGGATACAAGACAAGAAATAAAAAGAAATTATCAAATAAATTTATAGTTAAGAGAAGAAAATAGTCTTAAAGGAGGGAAATAAATAAATGTCAAGATCAAGCAAAAAGAAACCTTATATACAAGAAAAACTTCTAAAGAGAATAGAAGAAATGAATGAAACAGGAAAAAAAGAAGTATTAAAAACATGGTCAAGAGCTTCTACTATATATCCTCAAATGGTTGGACACACAATAGCTGTTCATGATGGTAGAAAACATGTTCCTGTATATTTAACAGAAGAAATGATAGGACATAAATTAGGAGAATTCGCTCCTACAAGAACATTTAAAGGTCATGCTGGAGATAAAAAATCTACAGTTAAGAAATAAAAATTAACAAGGAGGGAAAACAATGCAAGAGCAAGCAACAGTTAAAGAAGCAAGAGCAGAATTAAAATTCGCAAGAATCTCTGCTAGAAAAGTAAAAATAGTTGCAGATTTAGTAAGAGGTAAAAAAGTTGATGAAGCATTAGCTATAATGAAATTTACACCTAAAGCATCATCACCAATACTTGAAAAATTATTAAACTCAGCAATTGCAAATGCAGAAAACAATCATGATATGAGTCATGAAAAATTATATATATCTGAAATATATGCGGGCCAAGGTCCAACTCTTAAAAGAATAAGACCAGCAGCTAAAGGTTCAGCAGTAAGAATCAGAAAAAGAACAACACATATAACAATAGTATTAAGAGAATGTGAAGAATAAGAGAGGAGGAATTTTAGAAATGGGACAAAAAGTTAATCCACATGGTGTAAGAGTTGGAGTAATCAAAAACTGGG
>CALXPV010000014.1 GCA_944390295.1 uncultured Clostridia bacterium
GGGTTAAATGATAAAGTACAAGATGCCAAACAAGGAATAAGTGACAAAATACAAGATACTAAACAAGGAATAAGTGACAAAATACAAGATACTAAACAAGGAATAAGTGATAGAATTACAAGCACTAAAGAATATGCAAATGAACAAGTAAAAGTATATATGGAAGCTAGAGCTGCTATTGATGATTACAAAGCTTCTGTTGAAGCTGTAAATAAAGAATATGATGAATCATTTAAAACTATGTTTATTTCAAGAGAATTACTTGAAGAAGAAGAAGTTGAGAATATTGGCCAACAAGGTAATTTAATAAAAGGTATCAAAGAAACAAGAAAAACAGAAGAATATAAGTCTTGGAAAAAGGAAGTTAAAGCTAAATCTCAAGAGATAAAAAGAAATTCAACTAATCCAGAAGCCTTAATAACTTTAGCTGAAGAGTTAGAAGAGCTTAAAGCTCAAGATCCAACTTTAAAAGATAGAAAAGAATTGGAAAATCTAAAAGGAAGACTTGAAGAAATAAGAGATGCTAAAGAAGAGAATGACAGTAAAATTCAAGATTTAAAAGCTGATAAAGATAAAGAATTAGATGATTTATTAGAAACTAAAAATACATCTTTAGGTAAAATAGGAAGACAAAATATATGGCAAAAAATTGTTGCAAGATTTGTTCCAAAAACTAAAAAGTTTAAAACACAAGTTGTTGATAAAATAGTAGATAAAGCAAAATATATTAAAAATGAGAAATTGCCAGAAATTAAAGATAAAAATGCAAAAGCTCGTAAAGAAAGAAGAGATAAAGTAATAGATGTATTAGATAATGCACAACAATTTGTGAGTGATAGATTTGATGATTTAACTAAAAAAGCAATTCCTGCGGTATTACAAGCAGGAAAAGATACAAAAGATAAAGCTGTAAAAGGAATTAGAGATATAGGTAAGAAAATTATAGATGCAAAAGATAATGCCAAAGAATTTGTAACAGGAAAATTACAACAAGGAATAAAGAACGCTACTGGTAAATTACAAGATTTTGCAGATGCAGATGGAAGATAAAAAAGAAGATTATAATATCTTCTTTTTTACTTGCAAAAAAAATAAAATGCTATATAATAATTAACATGGAGGGGAAAATATGTTAGACCAATTTGAGACAAATATAGGATATACTTTTAAAAATAAAGACCTTTTAAAAACAGCATTAACACATACATCATATGCATATGAAAAAAAAGTGCAAAGTAATGAAAAATTAGAATTTTTAGGAGATAGCATATTAGAATTTGTATCTAGTAATTTTTTATATCAAAACTATACAAATTTAAATGAAGGAGAAATGACTAAAGTTAGAGCTACAGTAGTATGCGAAGAAAGTTTATATAAAATTGCGATAAAGCATAATTTTAGTGATTTCTTATATTTAGGAAAAAGTGAAATCTCAAATAATGGAAGTAAAAATGTAGCAATTTTAGCTGATAGTGTAGAAGCTGTAATAGCAGCAATGTTTCTAGATGGTGGTTTAGAACCAGCTAAGAAATTTATAATAGAGAATTTAAAAAATGAAATAGAAATTGCAAGTAAAAATGTAGGACAAAAAGATTATAAAACAGTATTACAAGAAAAACTACAACAATCTGGAAGTGTTCATATAGAGTATAATATCTTAAAAGAGGAAGGGCCAGATCATAATAAGAGCTTTACTGCAGAGGTTAAATGTGATGGAAAACAACTAGCGATAGGCAAAGGTACTTCTAAAAAGTCAGCAGAAATGGAAGCTGCAAGAAAAGCAATAGAATTAGTTTAGAACGGAGGAAATAATGAGTAAAGTGATTATTCCTGTGAAGATAAAAGGAAATGAAGTAGAAGGTAATATAAATCAAGAAAAAAAGGCTATTCTAGAATTAAAAGATGAAAAATCATTAGTATTTGATATAAAAGGACAAGAAGGTATTTTAAAAAAATTACAAGATCAAAAAGTCGATGGAATAAAATTAACACTTAATCCAAAAGACATAACAAAGGAAAATTTAAAGAAATTAAAATCATATAAAGTTAAAGAAATAATCATATTAGTAGAATCTTCAAATGATTATATTTTAAGAAATATAGGATCCAATTATAATTTTGAAAAAATAAAACAAGCTGTAAAAAAAATAAAACATAAATTCATAAAATTGAATGTGTTAACTGTAATTGGATTACCAGAGGCTACATTGGCAGATGATTTAAATACTATAAAACAAATTTCAAAATTAAAACCTAAAGAGCTAATTATAATTGCCTGTGATGAACATTATAATAGTAGTATAAACGAATTATATAACACAAATGAATATGAACCATTATCAAGTGTTCAAATTACAGAAAGATTAAAAGAAGTAATAACTACAGCAGAAAAATTTGGAATTAAGAATATCAAAATAGAAGAAAGAAATAATATAAAAGATAATGTATTAGAAAGTATTTGGTATGATAGAATTGTAGAGAAAATAAAATCTTATAATGTAAAAGTAAAAGAGGTAACAATACAAGCTAATCCAGAAGATGTAAAAAATATAAAAGGTTTAGAAGATGCAAATTTAAATAAACTAAAAGAGACATATGATGTCGTTTTGAACATAGAAGAAAATGACAAAATAAAAATGGGACAGTTTAAAATGCAAATTTTAGAAACTTATACAGATTTTTTAGAAGATAATAAATAAAAGCATAAAATCACCTAATATTACCAATAATGGTAGTATAGGTGATTTTTTATGAGAAAATTTTTAAAAAATACATTTTCAATTATATTTGGATGTATACTTATGGCTGGAGGAACATCTTTTTTTTTACTACCTAATAAATTATCTGCAGGAGGTTTTGCAGGAATATCAACAATTGTATATTATTTGTTTAAAATACCATTAGGAACATTTATGCTTGCTATAAATGTTCCGGTATTTATATTAACATATTATAAACTCGGAAAAAGATTTGCAATAAACTCAATAATAGGAGCTACTTTATATTCTGTTTTTGTTGATATATTTGACAAATTACCAGCAGTAACAGATGATAGATTACTAGCCTGTATTTATGGTGGAATACTTACTGGTGTGGGAACAGGAATATTGCTAAATGTTAAATCAAGTACAGGAGGAACAGAGTTAGTTACAAATATAATAAGATCATATAATGCGAAATATACTACTAGTAAATTAATTATAATCATTGATACAGTTATTGTTATTTTAAATGTAATTTTCTTTGGCGAAATAGAAATAGGCTTGTATTCTGCAATTGCGATTATAATAATGGGAAAAGTAATAGATATTTTGGTGGAAGGAACTAATTTTTCTAAACTACTATTTATAATATCAGAAAAAAATGATAAAATAGCAAAAGAGATTGGAACAAATGTAAAAAGAGGCTCAACAGGAATTTACGGGAAAGGTATGTTTAAAGATAACTCTAAAATTGTATTAATGTGTGCTATTGGAAGAGGAGATTTACCAAAAGTAAAGCAAATAGTAAAAGAAATAGATAAAGATGCTTTTATCATTATTTCAAATGCACGTGAAGTACTTGGTATGGGGTTTAGAAAGGAATAAAAATGAAAGAACAAGAATTTTTACTAGAAAATTATAATTCATTTAATTTAAGAGATATATTCGAATGTGGTCAATGTTTTAGATGGAATATCGAAGAAGATGGAAGCTACACAGGTGTATTTGGAAAAAATGTACTAAATGTTAAAAAGCAAAATAATGCCATCTTATTTAAAGGAATTTGTGAAGGAGATATAATTCCTACAATCATAGATTATTTTGACTTAGAAAGGGATTATGAGCTAATTAAGAACAAATTAGAAAAAGTAGATAACAATATGAAAGAAAGCATAAAATATGGTACGGGAATTAGAATTCTAAATCAAGATTTATGGGAAACTATTATATCTTTTATAATATCTGCAAATAATAATATTCCAAGAATAAAGGGAATAATAGAAAGATTATCAGAAAATTATGGAGACAAAATTGTGTATAATGGGAAAGAATATTTTACTTTTCCAACTCCAAAACAATTAGAAAATGTTTCGGTAGAAGAATTTAGAAAACTTGGATTAGGTTTTAGAGATATTAGGTTATATGAAACAACAAAAATGGTATTAAATAAAGAGGTAGATATAGAAAATCTTCATAATATAAAAGATACTAATATAGTAAGAGATGAATTACTAAAGCTTTCAGGTGTTGGACCTAAGGTTGCAGATTGTATATTACTATTTTCAACACTTAAAAGATTCGATGTTTTTCCAATAGATGTTTGGGTAAGAAGAGTCATGAATGATTTATATATACATAAAGAAAAAGAGCAAGATGTAAGCAAAAAAGAAATTTTGCAAATAGCAAATGAAAAATTTGGTGATTTAGAAGGAATTGCTCAGCAATATTTATTTTATTGGAGAAGAGAACTTGGATAGTTCTCTTCTTTAAAAAAGACGAAAACAGTCGAAAAATGGAGAAAAGTTAAGCTAATAAAACATAATTATCTATTTACAAAGATAACTAAATGTGATATAAAAATATCAGATTTATTCTAAATCGTTTTTTTAAAATTCAAAATATTTTTTCAAGATAATTTAAAGTCTAAAAATACCCTTAAAGTAAAAAAGTTAATAATATAAAGGGAGGTGATATGTTTATTTAAAAATTATAAACAATTATAAATAACTCCGATTTATTATGCACGTCTGCGATTTAGAATAAATCTAAATTTATATAAGGTGGTAAAAATTGTTATCAATAGTAAAAACAATATCTTTATTTGGTATAGTTGGTAGTATTATAGAAGTTCAAGTAGATATTTCTGCAGGAATTCCAAATTGGGAAATGGTTGGTATGCTAGATAAAAGTATACAAGAATCTAAAGAAAGAATAAAAATAGCTATAAAAAATAGTGGTATACGTATTCCAAGTAAAAAGATAAGTATAAACCTAGCTCCAGCAGAAATAAGAAAAGAAGGAACTAGTTTTGACTTAGCAATAGCTGTTGGAATATTACAAAATTTAGGAGTGGTACAGGCCGAAAATGAAGAGGTAGTATATATTGGCGAAATTTCATATGATGGAGCTGTAAAAAGTGTAAATGGAATATTACCAATGTGCTTAGAAGCTAAAAAATTAGGAATAAAAAAAGTATATGTACCATATGAAAATATAAAAGAAGCTACACTTGTAAAAGATTTAGAAATTATTGGTATAAAAACACTTAAAAATATAATAGAAAAAAGTAATCTTGTGATCTTAAAAAATAATCAAAAAATAAAAGAAAATGAATTTAATATAGATATGTCAGAGGTAATTGGTCAAGAAAAAGTTAAAAGGGCACTAGAAATTTCTGCAGCAGGTGAACATAGTATAATTTTAGTTGGTTCACCTGGAGTTGGAAAAACAATGCTTGCTAAAAGAGCTATAACTATTTTTCCAGAATTAAGTTATGAAGAGACTTTAGAAGTTATGAAAATAAATAGTATATTAGGAAATATAAAAGATAGTTTAGAAATAAGTAGACCATTTATAGAAATAAACCCTAATATAACGTTAAATGCATTTATCGGAGGTGGTAGATATCCAATGCCAGGTGCTGTTAGTTTAGCAAACTTAGGAATACTGTTTATGGATGAATTTCCAGAATTTGATAGAAATAAAATTAATTTATTAAAAAATATTTTAGATACGAAATGTATAAAACTTGATAGAGTTAGTGGCTCAGCGATCTATCCGAGTAAGTTTGTTTTAATAGCAGCAATGAATCCTTGTCCATGTGGGTATTATGCATCAAATATAAAAGAATGCATATGTAGTAAAAATAAAATAAAAAATTATTTATCTAAAATAGGAAAAGCTATATTAGATAGAATAGACTTGCAAGTAAATGTAAAAAAGGTGGATTATAAGCTAATATCCAAAACACAAGTATGTGAAAAAAGCAAAGATATAAAAGCCAGAGTAAAACAGGCTAGAAAAATCCAAATAGAAAGATATAAAAAAGATGGAATTTTAACAAATTCGGAATTAAATTCTAATCAAATAAAAAAGTATTGTGTATTAGACAAAGAAACTACTGAATTTATTAAAGAATTATATATAAAAATGGGATTAAGTGTTAGATCTTATAACAATATATTAAAGGTTTCTAGAACTATAGCTGATTTGAATTATAAAGAAAATATAGATATTCAGTGCATAGCAGAAGCAATACAATATAGAAGTCTAGAAAAATTATATAAAGAAGGGATGTAAAAATCATAGAATTAGATTATAAAGATTATAGATATCCAAAAAAATTATTAGAAATAAAAGATTTCCCTAAAAAAATATATGCTGAGGGAAATATAGAACTTTTAAATAAAACAGGGATAGCAGTAGTAGGATCAAGAGATTGTACTAAATATGGAATTAGTCAATCATACAAATTTGCAGATGCAATTTCTAAGAATGGAATTTGTGTAATAAGTGGATTAGCCATAGGAATAGATGAGTTTGCTCACAAAGGTGCTTTAAAAAATATTGGAAGTACAATAGCTGTATTAGGTTCAGGGATTAATAATATTTATCCAAAAGAAAATATAAAACTTGCAAATAAAATCTTAGAAAATGGTGGTTGTATTATTTCTGAATATCCAAATGATTCGGAAGTTAGGATGTCAAATTTTCCTAAAAGAAATAGGATAATAAGTGCTTTGTCTGAAGGAATATTGGTAGTAGAAGCAAGGCATAGAAGTGGCAGTACGATTACTGCAAATTTAGGTTTTAAACAAGGAAAAAAAGTATTTTGTGTGCCTAGTAATATAGATAGTAAATTAGGAGTAGGGAGCAATAAATTAATTCAGAAAGGAGCTAAACTGGTAATAAATGTAGAAGATATTTTATTAGAATTAGGTATAAAAAGATTAAAGGAAGATATTGTACAAAAGTGGAAGTATGAAGAAAAAAGTGTGCCTAAAGAATATAAAGAAATTTATAGAGCAATAGGCAATTCCCCAACAGATATTAATACAATATGTTATAGAACAAATATACCAATTCAAGAAGTTAGTCAAAAACTAACAATGTTAGAAATTAAAGAATATATTAGAGTATTGCCAGGAGATATGTTTATAAGAGTATGAATAAATTAGGAAAGATAGGTGAAGATACAGCAGTTAAATATTTAGAAAAAATGAAGTATAAAATAATAAAAAGAAATTATAGGAATAGAAGAGGCGAAATAGATATAATTGCTGTATTAGATAATATTCTAGTTATTGTTGAAGTAAAAGCGAGAAGTAATAAAAATTTTGGGAATCCAATAGATGCTGTAAATAAAGAGAAGGTAAAAAGAATAAAGAATTGTACCAATTATTATATATATAAGGAAAAAATGAAATTTTCCGAAATTAGGTTTGATGTTATAGAAATTTATCAAATAAAAGAGCATTACGTAGTAAATCATATAAAAAACGCTTTTTAAGAGGTTTGACAAAATGAAATAAAGATAATAAATTAAATTCGAGTGAAAGAAGTAGTATGTTTTTTCTTTAATTAAGGAGGGAGAATACTATGGAAGGATTTTACTATAGTGCGAAAAAGTTTAATGAAGAGGACAAAGGAGCAGAAGTTAAATTTAATGCACGTATAAGTATGACAATATACAGTTGGATAGATGACGTAAAAGTACGGATTTCCGGGATAAAAGAGTACAATGAATATTTAGAGTATAAAGGACAAGATGAGGAATATGCTTATTTTGAAAAAACGATTTATCTGGAAAGATGTGCAATCTACAGATATAAGTTTTCTTTTTGCTCTGAATGGACAAAACATTATGAATCTGATGAAGAAAAAATATCTGTAAGTTTTGAAGTGCCAGATTGGGCAAAAGATGCAGTAATGTATCAAATTTTTCCAGACAGATTCTACAGAGATCATAGTGTACCAATTCATGAGTTTGGAAAACGTATTATACACAGAGATTGGCACGAACTACCAATTGTAGGTCCTGATAAAAATGGTGAGTGGGCACGTGACTCATATGGTGGAAACTTTAAAGGAATCAAAAAAAGATTGAAGTATTTAAAGGGACTAGGGATAGATATTATTTATCTTAATCCAATATTTACTAGTTCATCCAACCATAAATATGATGCAGAAAACTTTAGAATAATTGATCCATTTTTTGGTGGAGAAATAGATTTTATAGAGTTTGTACGTGCTGCACATAATGTAGGGATAAAGGTTATAGTAGATGTATCATTTAACCATGTAGGAAAGGATAGTGTCTATTATAATAAATCCGGAGCATATGAAGAACCAGGTGCATATCAAGGACCACAATCTAAATATTTTCCATTCTTTAAAACTAGAGTAGAAAATGGAAAAATAATATTTGATTATTGGTGGGGAATTGAAGATGAAGTAGTTCTGGATAAAGATTCTAAAGAGTACCAGGAATATATCTGCGGAGTAGGAGGCGTAATCGACTGGTTATTTTCTTTAGGAATCGATGGGCTTAGAATTGATGTTGCTGATGACCTTACAGATTATTTTATTAATCTTATGGCAGAAGCATGTAGGCGCAATAAACCAGACTTCTTAATGATAATAGAAGTATGGAAGAATCCATTTAGAATGAATAGAAATTACATTTTAGATGGCAAAAGTGCCCATTCATTTATGAATTATTATTTAAAAGCACCATTGATGGATTACATTAATTTACAAGATGATGTATATCTTAGAGAGAAAATTAATGAGGAATTACAGGAATTCCCAAATGGAACTATTCATACTGCAATGAATTTTACATCTACACATGATATAAGTCGGCAATTAAATCAGTATGCTAACGAAGGAGTTTTCCTAGAAAAGGGACATGAAGAAAGAGAATGGCCTTGGAAGCTTAAGAAGTCATTTGAAAAGAATCAAAAGTGGCAACAAGAATATATCTTACCAAGAGATGTATATAAAAATGCTAAAAAACTTCTTAAACTAGAAGATTTTATTTTAACGTTTTGGCCAGGAATTTTTTCGATTTTCTATGGAGACGAAGCAGGTGTTCAAGGGTATGGCAATTTATCTAATAGAAAGTCATTTCCTTGGGGAAGAAGAGATAAAGATATAACATCTTATGTAAGAAAACTTATTAAAATACGTCATAAATATTGGGATTTTTTACGTGTTACAGATACAAATATTTTGGAACTTACACCAGACAAATTTGTATTCGAAAGAGTTAAAGATGACCAAAAGATAATTGTAATTGTTAACAATGGAGATTATGATATTGAAGTAAAATACAGAGGAGAAGTAATTACTATGTATAACGCTGACGATAGAGTAATACGCTCAAAAGGAGCAATAGCATTATTTGTTGCATAACGTTCTTTCACTAGACTAGTCAGGCGTAAGTTAAAACTTGCGCCTGATTTTCTTTTTGATATAATAAAAAAAGAGGTGAATTATAGTGAAAAATGAAGGACTAATAAAAGAGCCAGAATTCGATAACAAAAGTAAATATTTACAATTTGGTAATAGAACAGATTGTAGTAAAGAAATAATTGAAATTGCACAAAGTATTAATGAACCAACAGACGGATTAACTGTTAGAAAGATATTATTATGGATTAATCAAAATACTGTAAGAATTCACGATGAAAAGGATGAAAGAAAATTTAAAAGGAGTTCAACAGAAATATTAGAATCTGGAGAAAGAACAGGCTGTTGCGATAGTAGTACTTTATTTACATCAATTGCAAGATGCAAAGGAATGCCTACAATGCAAATTGTTACTATAAATAAAGATACAGGAAGAGATGGGCATTTTTATGTGGCTTCATATTTAAAAGATACAGAAAAAATAGGAAGATGGATATTAATTGATACAGATGCACCTATAAAAGATATAAGAGATGTAAGATTAGTTACTTTAGATTTGAATGATAGAAATATAAGTAAAAGAAGATATGCATATGCGTATACAGAAGATTATAGCAATATAGAATTAGGGGGGATAAAAATTGATGGGATTCAAAATATGAATAAGTTACAAAATAGAGTTTGGGAATTATTAGATAAAGAAGATTTTATAAATAAATTACGAGAATAAATATTTTATTAAGAATGTCAAAAGCGAATTGACAATATTTAACAAGATTTATATAATTTTGGTAAATATACAAAGGAAGGTGAAAACAATTATGTTTAGAATTAATAATTTACAAGATAATGATGATATTCGTATAGCTGATGCGAAAGCAGGTATGAAAGTTATAGAATATATGAGTGATTTAAGTGTTATGCCATCAACAGCAATAACTGCTTACTATTGCTCAAGAATGAATGTAAGAAAAAGACAACTTATTTTAGAATTAGAAAACAATGAATATACTGTAAGTTCAGGTTCTATGCAATGGTCTGTTGGAAATGTTGAAGCAGTAGCTGATGTAAAAGGTGTAGGAGATTTCTTTGGTAAAGCGATAAAAGGAAGTGTTACAAAAGAAAGTGCAGTAAAACCAAAATATAAAGGAACTGGAGTTTTAGTTTTAGAGCCAACATATAAACATATTTTATTAGAAGATTTATCTACATGGGATGGTGGAATAGTTTTAGATGATGGATTATTTTTAGCGTGTGAATCTCACATTCAACAAAATGTTGTTATGCGTAGTAATTTATCATCAGCAGTTTTAGGAAATGAAGGTTTATTTAATTTAAGTCTTTCAGGAAATGGATTTGTTGCTTTAGAATCACCAGTACCAAGAGAAGAACTAGTAGAAGTAGAATTACAAAATGATGTATTAAGAATAGATGGGAACTTCGCAGTTGCTTGGTCAAAGGGACTTGATTTTACAGTTGAAAAATCAACTAAGAGTTTAATAGGTTCAGCTATTTCTGGAGAAGGTTTAGTAAATGTTTACAGAGGTACAGGTAAAGTATTAATGGCGCCTGTAAGAAATCTAACAACTGCATCTGTTAATTCAATATCAAGATAGCAATAAAAAAACTTGGAAGTATATAACTTCCAAGTTTTTTGATATATTATCTCTTTGAGAATTGTGGAGCTTTTCTAGCTTTTTTAAGACCGTATTTTTTTCTTTCTTTCATACGTGGATCTCTTGTTAAGAATCCATTAGCTTTTAATGTTGGTCTGTATTCTGAATTAGCTTCATTTAAAGCTCTAGCTATACCATGTCTGATAGCTCCTGCTTGACCTGTAAATCCTCCACCTTGAACTTTACAAATAACATCAAATTTATCTGCTGTATTTGTTACGTTTAATGGTTGTTTTACAATGTATTTTAATGTTTCTAATCCGAAATATTCATCTAAATTTTTTCCGTTTATTGTTATATTTCCTTTTCCTTCTAATAATCTAACTCTAGCGATTGCATTTTTTCTTCTACCTGTTCCGTAGAACACAATTTTTTCTCCTGCCTTTGCCATTTAAAAATTCCTCCTTAATTTTTTGGATATAATCCTATATTAGAAATTCCATATTTCTGGTTTTTGAGCCATGTTTTCATGTTCGCTACCAGCATATACTCTTAATTTTGTTAACATTTTTCTTCCTAAAGAATTATGTGGAAGCATTCCTTTAACAGCAATCATCATTGCTCTTTCAGGTCTTGTTGCCATCATATTTCTTGCTGAAGTTTCTTTTAATCCTCCTGGATATCCAGAATGACGTCTATAG
This sequence comes from uncultured Clostridia bacterium, assembly GCA_944390295.1. Taxonomy (GTDB): domain Bacteria; phylum Bacillota; class Clostridia; order TANB77; family CAG-508; genus Merdicola. The sequence goes on from CALXPV010000014.1 coordinate 11,713, forward strand.
AATTTTTGATCTAATTTTTTTCCTGTAAATGTTGCTTCAGAACAGTTTATTATAATTACATGATCTCCAACATCTAAGTTTGGTGTATAAGTTGGTTTGTGTTTTCCTCTTAATAATTTTGCAGCCTCTGTTGCAACTCTACCAACTGGTTTATTTGCTGCATCTAAAATATACCATTTACTTTCGATTTCTTTTCCTTTTACACTATATGTAGTATTATTCATGGTAAAATTACCCTCCATTCAAAATTTAAATTTATATAATAAGCTTTAAATATATAAACTACCGGGGAGAGGCTTATATAATTATTACTTATTGACTATTTTAGTGCTAATTCATAAAATTAGCATAATAATTTTAATACAAGAATCTTAAAAAGTCAAGGTGTTTCTAAGGAAAAATTCAAAAAAGTATGAATTCTACTTAACTTACATTGAAGATTACGTAAAAATGTGATAAAATATAGGAACTAAATATATTGTTAGGGAGGAATATTAATGAGGGAGATTATTATTGACGACTTAAGGAAAAAGGACAAATTGAACATCCCACAAAAATTTAGTAGTGTTACTGGAAATATTCGGAATGGGCTTTTCGAAGCAGTAGCAAAAACAGATAAGGAAATACATTTTTTGTATATGCCTGTAAGCCCAAATCATACACGTGAGGAAGCAAAAGAAGAAGAGGCTGTTAAGAATGAAGAACAGTCACCAACACCAACATTTAAAAGAGAATCTTTAAACTTAAAAGATGATGAATTTATCACTTTTTTAGGTAAAAAGATGGAAGTTGGAAAATTCTATTTTTGTAAAGCTCTTTATCAGGGAGGAATTACCGATTGGGGAGTTGACGTAGAAAAAGTAATAAATATGTCAACATATCAAATAATCTTTGATAAAGACGGTACGCGTGGGTATAATATTTTTTAGTAAAGAAGCACTCGAGAAATCGGGTGCTTCTTTGCTAATAAGTATATAGATGGAAAAACTAAAAACTTGCGAAAGTTATGTAAATTGTGATATAATATACTAGAAACCATGTGTAGATTAATAAGGAAAAATATAAGGAGGAGACAACATGGGAGAAAACGTAAGAGTAATTAATGAGGCTGATGATCGGCTGGCAACAATGAATCCTGGGGACTTCATAATCTTGACTGATAGGAGAATTAATCCTAACAGAGCGTATAAAGTTTCTGTATTAATTTGGTCAGGAAATGGATTCGCGAAGCGCCGGGTTGACATGGATGTTGCAGAGGTTCTTCCATCAAAACCGATGGATGTAGCAATAACCAGAGAAGGTTATGTGGGCTATATCTTGAAGGTAACAGAAGACACCGAAGGACCGCAGCTCATTAACTGGAATGTAACTGCACATCTGCATGAAAAACATGACACAAAACTTAAAGAAAATGATTTTGTTATGTTCGCCGGAGGAAAAGTTCAGAAAGGTGACTACTGCCGGTCCATGTATCCTACACGATGGGAATGGATCATACAGAAGGCTAACGAACTTTTAGGACGGCGCTGTTTGCAGGTGATGTATGTGCTGTCGCCTACTGAAAATGGAGGAAAAGTAAAACCAGTGAAAGGTTTTTCAGTAAAAGCTGTAAAAACCGAAGGTAGGTACCAGAAAATCCTGACGTCCGATGGGCGTGTTGGAATTAACCTTATTAGCATGGGAGGAAAAGAGTATTTGTAAAAATATTCTTTTCCATAAAAACCATTAAACAATAACCGAGTATACGTCAAGTATGCTCGGTTGTTGTTATAAATAAAGAATCTCAACCTTGTATTTTAATATCAAATACTATATAATAGCATTGCAGTAAGGAGCGTGCGATGGATAAAAAAATATTAATAACAGAAAAGCCGTCTGTGGCAATGCAAATGGCAAAAGCATTAAAATTAAATACTACAAGAAAAGATGGATATTTAGAAAGTGATGAATGGTTAGTTACTTGGTGTGTAGGTCACTTAGTAACAATGAGTTATCCAGAAAAATATGATGAGAAGTTAAAATTTTGGAGATTAGATACACTACCATTTATACCAAAAGATTGGAAATATGAAGTAATACCAAATGTTCAAAAACAATTTAACATTATAAAAGAATTATTAAATAGAGAAGATGTAAAAACTATATATGTAAGCACTGACTCTGGGCGTGAAGGAGAATACATATATCGTTTAGTAGATCAAATGATAAATCCACAAGGAAAAGAAAAAAAGAGAGTTTGGATAGATTCACAAACAGAAGAAGAAGTAATAAAAGGAATAAAAAATGCCAAAGATTTATCAGAATATAATAGTTTATCAGATGCAGCATATTTAAGAGCAAAAGAAGACTATTTAATAGGAATAAATTTTTCAAGATTACTTTCTATTATATATGGAAGAAGATTAGCAAAAGAAATAAATGAAGACAAAGCTTCTATTTCTGTAGGTAGAGTAATGACATGTGTACTTGGAATGGTTGTTTCAAGAGAAAGAGAAATAAGAAATTTTGTTAAAACAAAATATTATAAAATAGTAGGCAGTTTTGGAAGTGAAGAATCAAATTTTAATGCAGAATGGAAAGTTACAGAACAATCTAAATTGTATAATTCAAATAAATTATATAATGATAATGGGTTTAAAAAATTAGAAGATGCTAAACAATTTATATTAGATTTAAAAGATAAAGAAGCAATAGTTAAAGAAGTAAAAAAGACAAAACAAAAAGAGAATCCACCATTATTATTTAATTTAGCAGAGATTCAAAATGAATGTACAAAAAGATTTAAAATAAAACCAGATGAAACATTAGATATAATACAAAATTTATATGAAAATAAATTAGTAACATATCCAAGAACAGATGCAAGAGTTTTATCAACTGCAGTTGCAAAAGAAATTGGGAAAAATTTAAATGGAATTACTAGAGGATTTAAAAATGAAGAAGTTCAAGGATATTTAAAAAAGATGATTGATGAAAAATATTCTACAAATTTAATTAAAACTAAGTATGTAAATGATAGTAAAATAACAGATCATTATGCAATAATTCCAACAGGGCAAGGCTATGAGAATTATGATAAATTACCAAATTTACAAAAAGAAGTATATTTGTTAATAGTAAAAAGATTTTTAGCAATATTTTATCCAGCAGCAGAATATAGTAAGGTTTCTGCAACAGTAGATATAGAAAATGAATCATTTTTCGCAAATGGAAAAGTTTGTGTTAAAGAAGGATATTTAGAAATATTAAAACCAAATAAACAAAAGAATGCAGAAGAAACAGATATATCAATCTTAGCAACTTTAAAGAAAGGACAAAAACTAGAAATTCAAAATTTTGAAACAAAAGATTCTGAAACATCACCACCATCAAGATATAACTCTGGATCTATAATACTTGCTATGGAAAATGCCGGAAAATTGATAGAAGATGAAGAATTAAGAGAACAAATAAAAGGTGCTGGAATTGGAACAAGTGCAACAAGAGCAGAAATAATTAAAAAATTAGAGAAAATAAGATATATAGAAATTAATTCAAAAACGCAAATAATAACTCCAACTAATAAAGGTGAAGCAATTTATGATATTGTAAATTATGCAATGCCAGATATGCTAAATCCAAAATTAACAGCAAGTTGGGAAAAAGGATTAGACTTAGTTGCAAAAAAAGAAATAAATTCTGATGAATTTACAACAAAATTAGAAAAATATATTAAATCAAAATTTGATAAGTTAGTTATAAAAATGTAGGAGAACAGATGATTAGTATAAAAGAAGCAGAAGAAGAATTTTTAAAATATAGAAACTTGTTTGATTTGGAAAATGAAAATATACAAAGAAAATATAATCATACAAAAAATGTAGAAAAGAATACAGAAATCATTTCTAAAAGTTTAGACTTAAATGAAGAACAAATAAATCTTGCCAAACTAATTAGCTTATTACATGATATTGGTAGATTTGAAGAATATAAAGAATTTAAAAAGAAAAGAACTTTTTTAGATTCTAAGCCATCTAATCATGCAGAATATGGAGTAGAAATTTTAAAGAAAAATAATTTTATAAGAAACTTTGTAAAAGAAGATAATTATGATGATTTAATATATACTGCAATTAGAAATCATAATAAAAAAGAAATAGAGGAAAATTTAACAGAAGAGGAAAAGCTATTTTGCAAAATATTAAGAGATGCAGACAAATTAGATATTTTACATTTATCAGAGACAACATATTGGAAAGAACCTGGAATTAATATAGAAAATGAATTAATAAATGAAGAAGCATTTAAATTGTTTATGAAAAAAGAAGTTATAGACAATAAATTAGTAACAAATCAAGTAAATAAACTGGTAAGTAAATTAGCATTAATATTTGATATTCAATTTAAACAAAGTTTCATTATTATTAAAGAGAATGATTATTTTAATAAAATTATAGATAGATTTGATTTTAAAAATATAGATACAAAACTAAAGATAGAGAAAATAAGGAAATTGGGGAATGAATATATAAATACAGAGGTGAGATAGTTATGAATATAGGTTTAGCGCTTTCTGGAGGAGGAATTAAAGGAGCTGCACACATTGGTGTTATTCAAGCTTTACAAGAAGTTGGTATTAATGCGAATATGGTTGCTGGAACAAGTATAGGAAGTATCGTAGCAGCCTTATATGCGATGGAATATACACCAAAAGAAATGGTTAAATTGTTTAACTATTTTTCAAAATTGATTTTTAAAAATAGTGCAATGTATACTGACCCAAAAGGTAAAAGAACATTAAGTATTCAAGCCGGTGGTATATATTCTGGAGAAAGTATTGCTATGGCTGTTAGTGAGGCTGGCAAATATAAAGGAATAAAAAAATTAACTGATTTAAAAATGCCTATTGCAATTCCTGCTGTGGATATTAATGATAGTAAAAAATATGTATTCACAAATATGGAAAAAATAGATGATACTTATTTAAATAAAGCTGATATCGCATTAGCGGTAAGGGCGAGTTCTTCTTATCCTGGAATTTTTGCACCATGTATTTATAATAAACACAAATTTCTAGATGGAGGATTGCTAGACAATGTTCCAGTAGACGAAGTAAAGAAATTAGGTGCAGATAAAGTAATTGCAGTAAGATTTAAACTTAATAAAACAGCAAAAACAGTTGGAATGAGGTCAACTTTAAACAAAGGAATAGATATAATGTTTAATAAAATAGAAACAGAAGCTGTAAAAAAAGCAGATTATGTTTTAGAAATTGATACTAAAAATGTTAATCCTTTTGATTTTAAACAATCAAATAAATGCTATAAATTAGGATATGAACAAACAAAAGCGGAAATAAATAAGATTAAAGATATTATTTTAAAGGAGGCATAATATGTCAAAGAAAATTAATGAATATGTAAAATGGGTTGGAAAAACGGACTGGGAGCTTAAAAAATTTCATGGAGATGAATATAATACAGTAAATGGTTCTTCATATAATAGTTATTTAATTGAAGATGAAAAAGTAGTTTTAATAGATACTGCCTGGAAGCCTTTTGATGAGGAGTTTGTAAATAATCTAAAAAAAGAAATAGATTTAAATAAAATAGATTATATTATAGCAAACCATGGGGAAGTTGACCATAGTGGTAGTTTGCCAAAATTAATGAAAGAAATTCCTAACACACCAATTTATTGTACCGCAAATGCTGTAAAATCTATAAAAGGACAATATCATGAAGATTGGAATTTTGTAACTGTTAAAACAGGAGATACTTTAAATATAGGAAAACATACATTAACATTTATAGAAGCACCAATGCTTCATTGGCCAGATACAATGTTTACTTATATGAATCAAGAAAATATATTATTTAGCAATGATGCTTTTGGACAACATATTGCTTCAGAATTTTTATATGCAGATGAAATTGATAAATGTTCATTATATGAAGAAGCAATTAAATATTATGCTAATATTGTTGCACCTTTTAGCATGATGGTAAAAAATAAGATAAATGAAATATCAAAAATGAACGTGAAATTAGATACGATTTGTCCAAGCCATGGATTGATATGGAGAAAAAATCCAGAAGAAATAGTTAATAAGTATTATGAATGGGCAGATAATTATAAAGAAAATCAAATTACAATCCTATATGATACAATGTGGAATGATACAAGATTAATGGCAGAAAATATAGCTAAAGGAATTAACTTAGAAGATAGTAATGTAAAAGTAAAAATAATTAATACTGCAAAATCAGATAAAACAGCAACATTAGCAGAGGTATTTAAATCTAAAGCTGTTTTAGTTGGATCACCAACTGTAAATAATGGATATTTATATTCTATTGCAGGAACTTTAGAAATGATAAGAGGATTAAAACTAAAAAAGAAAAAAGCTGCAAGTTTTGGAAGCTTTGGATGGAGTGGAGAAGCTGTAAAATTATTAAATGAAGAGTTAACAAAGTCTGGTTTTGAAATCGTAAACGAAGGATTAAAATGTATGTGGACACCAACAGAAGAGGAAATAGAAAAATGCATAGAATTTGGTAAGGAATTTGCAGAAAAAACGAAAGAAGATTAAGTCTTCTTTCGTTTTTTAAAAACTAAAATCTAATAAGTAATGCAAATTATGTTAATGTAAAAAAATAGCTTGAAATTAAGACTTTTTTACTATAAAATATATGCATAAAAAATTGCGAATAAAAAATGATGAATAAATTCGAATAAAATAAAATACACTTTTTACGTAAAGAAAACATAATATATACAAAAGCTTTACGAAAGGTGGTATATATTATGCAATATTACATAGTAAAAGGTGGGAACAAACTAGAAGGAGAAGTATCTTCTTCAGGTTCAAAAAATGCATCATTACCAATTCTTGCTGCATCAATATTAAATAAAGGAAAGACATATCTAAAAAATGTTCCAAAAATACATGATACAGAAATAATGTATCAAATAATGGAATTACTAGGAATAAAGATTTCTAAAGAAGATGAATATGTAGTTATAGATGCTACCAATATAAATAACTACGAAATTCCGGATAACTTGATGAGACAAATGCGTTCATCTGTAATATTAGCTGGAGCAATAATAGGTAGATGTAAAAAAGCAAAATTTTCTTATCCAGGTGGATGTGATATTGGTGTTAGACCAATAGATTTGCATTTAAATGCTTTTGAAAAAATGGGAATAAAAATAGAAGAAGAGAATGGTAAAATTTCATGTAGCACAGAAAAAGTTTTAGGCAATACAATAACCCTAGATTTCCCAAGTGTAGGTGCAACAGAAAATATAATATTAGCAGCTACATTATCAGAAGGCATTACATATATAAAAAATGCTGCAATGGAACCGGAAATAGTTGATTTGCAAAACTTTATAAATAAAATGGGTGGAAATATAGTAGGAGCTGGAACAAAAGAAATAAAAATAATTGGAACAAATTCATTAAATTCTGTAGAATATGAAATAATGCCAGACAGAATAGAAATAGGAACACTACTATGTGCAGCAACAATTACAAAAGGAAATATAACTATAAAAAATATTAGAATAGAACATTTAATCCCAGTAATTTATAAATTAGAAGAAATGGGATGTAAAATAGACTTAAAAGAAAATGAAATAAAGTTACAAGCTAAAGATAAATTAAATGCTTGTAATATAAAAACTATGCCATATCCGGGTTTCCCAACAGATATGCAGCCTATAATGGGAGCTGTTCTTGGAGTATCAAAAGGAACATCTTTAATAGTTGAAAATATATTTGAAAATAGATATAAATATTTAGCAGAATTAAAGAGAATGGGAGCTAAAACAACTGTTGAAGGTAAAACTGCAATAATTAAGGGAATCAGAAGATATACACCTGCAAAAGTAGAAGCGACAGATTTAAGAGGAGGAGCTGCATTAATTTTGGCTGCCCTAAATGCTGGAGGAACGACAGAGATAACTAATATAAAATATATATTAAGAGGATACGAAAAAATAGATAAGAAACTTGAATTGTTAGGAGCAAATATAAACATAAGAGAAGGTGAATAGCTTGTTTAAAAAGAAAAAATCAAATGAATTAGATTTTTATTATTTAAGTAGAGATAACAAAGATAAAAGGGTGCAGAAGAAAAAGCACCCTAAAAAGAAGATGAAGAAAAAAAATCCAGAGCCTATGAATGACAACATGTTTAACATAGATAATGAAATTGTAATTGGTGTAACAGTGTTACCAGACAAAAAGAAAGGAAATCAAAATAATAAGCAAGTAAAAAATAAAAAAGGACAGGCTAAGAAAAAAGGTAAAAATACTAAAAATAAAAACAATAGACAACAAACTAATTTTGATATATATGATGATAGAATAAACAATAATTATAATAGAAAAAAACCAAATAATCCAAATAAAAAGAAAAGAAAACAATACAAGAAAATATCACCAGAGGAAGAGCGAAAAAGAAGAATTAGAAAAGAAAAAAGATTAAAAATAATAAAAGCAATTTTAAAAATAATATTATTTATAGCAATTATAGCAGGAATAGCAGCTTTCTTACTGGTATCACCTGTCTTTAATATAAACGAAATATCTGTTAGTGGAAATAATAAAATACAAGCAACGGAGATAGAAAGTTTATCACAATTAAATATAGAACAAAATATATTTAGATTTTCGAAAGAAACTGTGAAAAATAATATAAAACAAAATGCGTATATAGATAGTGTTGAAATAAAAAGAAAATTACCTAATAAAATAGAAATAAATGTAACAGAAAGAACACCAGCATATCAAATAAAATTTGGAAATGCTTTTGCTTATATAGATGAAAAAGGTAATATATTAGAAATTAATGAAGAAGATTTAAAACTTCCATTAATAACAGGCTATAAAACACAGGTGGAAGATTTTAAAGCTGGAAATATGATGCAAGAAGAAGATGTTACAAAACTAGATACAGTAAATTCTATAATAAGAGTTTCAAAAAGTAACGAAATATATGATATGATAACTAGTATTGATATAACAAATGATGAAGAATATAAAGTAGAATTCAAAGGAGAAGGAAAGACAGCATATTTAGGAGATGCTTCAAACATAAATGATAGGATTTTGTTATTAAAAGAAATATTATTAAAAGAAAAGGGTAACCAAGGAGAAATTTTTATAAATGATCTTAACAAAGTATTCTTTAGAGAAAAAGTATAAGGAGGTATATTTTGAATAAAAAGAACTTAAGTATTAGTATAGTTTTAGGAATATTATGTTTTGTTTTAACTTTGGGAATAGTAGTACAAGCTAGAACTGTTCAAAGTAATATAAGTATTTCCAATCCAGATTATGCAGATAATGAATTAAGAGATGAAGTGTTAAAAAGCAAAGAAAGATATGATAATGCATATGCAGAACTTGAAAAAGTAAATAAAGAATTAGAAGAATATAGAACAAAAGCTACAGAAGATGATGATAGTGCTGCACAAAAAGAAGAGCAATTAAAAGAAGACAATGCAATTTTAGGTTTAACTGATGTTACAGGAAAGGGTGTTACTATAACATTGGAAGATAACAAAAATGCAAGTGTTTCTTCTACAGATATGGATGTTGATATAAGTGCTTTTTTAGTACATGAAATAGATATATTAAAAATAATAAACGAACTAAAAAATGCAGGAGCAATTGCTATTTCTATAAATGATCAAAGAATTATACCTACAACCTCTATAGATTGTGCAGGAAATATTACAAGAGTAAATGGAGAAATAGTTGGAACTCCTTTTGTAATTAAAGCTGTTGGAGGAAGTTTTGACACATTAGAAAGACCAGGTGGATATATAGACTATTTAAGAGATTATGGTATTGGTGTTAAAGTACAAGAACACAACAACCTTACTGTAGGAAAATATAATGGTGTTATAAATTATAAATATCTAGAAGAGGTAAACTAAGGAGGTGATTAATCTTGAAGAAAATAGATTTTAAAAATATAAAAAAAGGTAAAATAACAATGACAATTATAATTGGTATAATGTGTTTTATATTATTATATGTAATGTTTATGCAATTTAGAGTCGTAAATGAAACAGATATTACATCACTAAGGACTAAAAGAGATAGTGAACTAAGAGAAGAGTTAGAAACTTGGCAAAGTAGATATGAAGACACAAGCAATCAACTAGAACAGGCTAAGGCAAATTTAGATGAATATAAAAATAAAATAGATGACTCTCAAGCTGCAGCAGAATTATTAGATAAAGAATTAAAACAAGCAGAATTAAATTTAGGAAAAACAGATGTTAAAGGAGCAGGTGTAGTTATTACTTTAGAAGATGCAGATGTGGAAGTAGATGCAGAAGATCTTATTAAATTAATGAATGAATTAAAAAGAGCAGAAGCAGAAGCTATTTCAGTAAACGGACAAAGAATAACAAACTTGACTGAATTTGCAGATGTAGATTCATATGTAGTAGTAAATGGAACAAGATTATCATCACCTTTTACAATACAAGTAATAGGAAACCAAAAATATTTAGAGAGTGGACTAACTGCAAAAGGTGGATATGTTGATACACAAATATCAGAAGGAAAAAAAGTTTCATTAGCAGAAAATAATGATATTACTATTACAAAATATGATGGTAACTTTGAAATAAGTGAAGATATAAAAATAAAATAGTAAAATAAGGAGGAGAATAAATTGGTTTTTATAGCAATATTAATAGGATGTATTATAGGAGCAATTGTAGGAATGAATTCTCCATTAATACCATATACTGTTTCTGGATATTTAGCTATTGGAATAATGGCAGCGCTAGATTCTGTTTTTGGAGGAATAAAGTCTGTTGTTCAAAAAAACTTTGATATGAAAATCTTTGTATCAGGATTTTTTATAAATAGTATTACAGCAGTACTTTTAACATATTTAGGAAACAAATTAAATGTTGATATAGCTCTTGCAGCAATAGTGGTATTTGTTGGAAGAATATTTATAGATTTAGCAATAATACGTAGATATTATGTTGAAAAATGGACAAATTGGTTAAAGAAAAGAAAAGAACAAAAAGGTTAAATATTAGGGAAAATAAGAATTAGTACAAATACAAAATAAGAATTATATAATGTAAGTTAGCCTTATAATATAGAAAAAAATGCGATAAATTGCAATAAATAAGAAGGATAACTAAAAAAATGATAGAATATTAATAAAAAGGACATATGTCCTTTTTATTGAGTACGAAATAATTGCTATTCCGTAAAAGAAAATAAATTATTAATAATTGCTGAATATAATTAACAGCAATTATAATTAGCGAATAACAGCAAAAAATGTCAGAATATAATATTTTTGTATTACGCAAGTGTTACGAAAATATTACAAAAATATAACAACATCTATTGACATTTTATTTAAAATATAATATTCTATCACTAGCAAAATGAGATATGTAAATTGGAGGAGACCTAACTTGGCAATAGGAGATATAATTGTAGGAATAGACATTGGGACTTCTAAAATTTCAGCAGTTGTAGGGGAAGTAAACAATTTTAATCAAATAGAAATTATTTGTAATAGTTCTTGCAAATGCTCTGGAATGAAAAAAACAAAAATAATAAACGAAGAAGAAGTTTCAAATAGCCTAATTAAAGTAATAGAAAAAGTAGAAGATGAATCAGGTTTAAAAATAAATTCAGCTTATGTTACAATACCTGGAAAATATACAACAATAGTACAAAATAGTATTGTAAAAGAAGCTAGAGATAAGTATGCAGGTATATCTTTAAGAGATGTACAAACTGCAATTATGCAAGTAAAAGATATAGATATTCCAGAAGGAAAAGTATCAATAGATATAGTTCCAGACAAATTTATATTAGATAATGGAAAAGCTACGGAAGATCCAGTAGGAAGCTTAAGTTCTAATTTTACGTTAAAAGCACAAATAATCTTAGCTGATAAAGATTATGTAAGACAAATCTCATCTATATTTAAAAGAGCTGGAATTGATGTTGATGGTTTGGTACCAACAACATTAGCTCAAAGAAATTTAATATTAGATAGTAACGAATTACATGACAATGTTATGATTATAGATATGGGTGCTGGAAATACAGATATTGGTGTATTTGAAGGAAGCTCATACATATATACTAATACAATACCTTTAGGTGGTAATAGTATTACTAATGATATTGCGTTAGTGTTAAATATATCTGAAGAAGAAGCAGATAAATTAAAAAGACAATATGGTCTAGCTTTAAAATCTTTTATAGATAATGATAATGATATATTGTTAAATACATTTAAAGGTGAAAACAGAAATAAAACTATTAAGAGTTCAGAATTAATAGAAATAATTGAAGCTAGAATTGAGGAAATATTCTCTTTAATAAATAAAGATATTACAACTCAAGGAGTAAAATCTAGAATAAATAATGTGATTTTAACTGGTCAAGGAATTACTAATATAAATAAATGCGATGTTGCCGGAAAAATAAATTTAAATATACCTGTAAAAATAGCAACAGGAAGATTAATTAGTACTGTGAAACCAACATACAGAGCTAGTTATGCTTTAGTTAGATATATTGCATCTAGACCATTTACAAAAACTGTATCAAGCAGCATTGATACAAAATCAGAAGAAGGATTCTTTAGAAATATATTAGAAAGAATAAAAGAATTTTTCTATTCTTAATAAGAAAATAATAAAAATAATTAATTAAGTAAGTAGGAGGAAGAACTTTATGATGGACTTTGATGAAAACGAAAAAATGTTAGATGGAACAGCTACAATTAAAGTAATAGGTGTAGGTGGAGCAGGAAATAACGCTGTAAATAGAATGGTTGACTGTGGAATAAGAGGAGTTGAATTTATATCTGTAAACACAGATAGACAAGCTCTTCAAATGTCAAAAGCAGGAACAAAAATCCAAATAGGAGAAAAAATAACAAGAGGATTAGGAGCAGGAGCTAACCCAGATATTGGTGCTCAATCAGCAGAAGAAAGCAAATCAGAAATATCAGAAGCATTAAGAGGTGCTGACATGGTATTCGTTACTGCTGGAATGGGTGGAGGAACTGGAACTGGTGCTGCACCTATAGTTGCAGGTATTGCAAAAGAAATGGGAATCTTAACAATTGGTGTTGTTACAAAACCATTCACTTTTGAAGGTAAAAAAAGATTATCTCAAGCAGATAGAGGAATTGAAAGTTTAAAAAGTAAAGTAGATACATTGGTTGTTATACCAAATGATAAATTATTACAAATAATTGATAGAAAAACATCTATAGTAGAAGCATTCAGAATGGCAGATGAAATTTTAAGACAAGGTGTTCAAGGTATTTCAGACTTAATTGCTGTACCAGGACTTGTAAACTTAGACTTTGCCGATGTTAAAACTATAATGTTAAATACAGGAATGGCTCATATGGGTATTGGTAGAGCATCTGGAGAAAACAGAGCAGAAGATGCTGCTAAACAAGCAACAGAAAGTCCATTATTAGAAACATCAATAGAAGGAGCTAGAGGAGTAATTATAAATATTACAGGTGGATCAGATTTAGGATTACACGAAGTAAATACAGCTGCAGAATTAGTACAAAGAAGTGTAGACCCAGAAGCAAATATTATATTTGGTGCTGTAATCGATCCAGAACTAAAAGACGAAATCGTAATTACAGTTATAGCTACAGAATTTGAAAAAGAGAAAAATATGTCTAATATGAATGTAGATAATTTAGTTTCAAAAGCATGGGATAAAAAGATAAGTTCAATCCCAACAAGCACAGATACTAATTCGAATTCAAATGATTTAGATATACCATCTTTCTTAAGAAAGAACAAAAACAAATAAATATGGCGTAAAATATGTTAGCTGTATAATATCGTTATGTACGCAAAACGCTGTCGATTTTTACTGTATAACAAAAAATGAGAAATTTAATAAAAAATAAGAAAAGTGGCTTCGCCACATGTGCAGATTGCTTCGCAATCGCACGAATATATGTAACTTAACCTTGTTGTATACGTAAAAATCTGTCGATTTTTTCTATACAATAAAAAAAGAAGTAATCGAAATTAGTAGATTATTTCTTTTTTTCTGCCCTAGAAAATGACATACTTTTAAAATAAAAAGTTGTACAATATTTTCGAGGTGAGAAAATGATTGTATATATTGATGTTGTCTTTTTGGAAAATCTTATTATGAACTATGGAATCTTATATACAACTTTTTCGATAAAAAGAATTAAAGCCTCGAAAATAAAAATTTTTATATCTTCTATTATTGGAGCAACATATTCGGTATTGAATTTTATACCAGATATGGAATTTGTGAATAATGTTATAATAAAAATCTTTGTTTCTATTATTATGATTTTAATTGTTTTAAAAGATAGGAAATTAAAGAAAACAATAGAAATATTATTAGTCTTTTATTTGGTTTCTTTTTCAATGGGAGGAGTAGCTTTTGCGTTTGCACTTATTGGAAAAAAAGATATATATACTTATAATAATGGCGTAATAATAGAATTTCCAACACTGATATCTTTAGTAGCTTTAGTTATAGGAATATGTTTAATAAAAAAAGTGTTTAAAAACATAAATTTTTTTATTAAAAAATCGGATATTTTTTATCAAATAGAAATATATATAGAAGAAAAGAAGTCAAGCATAACTGCAATATTAGATACAGGTAATATGTTAAAAGACCCTATAACACAAGCTCCAGTAATAGTTGTTAATAAAAATAGTATAAAAGAGATTATTCCACAAGAATTAGAAAAAGATATAGAAAAAATATTGGGAGGTGATTTGTTAGGAAGAATATCTAATCAAAACATTGCTAAAAGAATAACTGTTATACCATATTCATCAATAGGAAATGAAAATGGGATGATAATAGGAGTAAAACCAGACAAAATTATTATAGAAAATAAAGAAATAAAAAATGTGGTAATAGGAATTTATGAAAAAGAACTATCAAAACGAAAAAAATATGAAGCACTATTTGGTTTGGACTTATTATTAGAGGAGGAGTGTAAAATATGAATTTGATAGAAAAATTAAAAAATAGCATAAATACAATTTATGCAAAATATATAAATCAAAACGAAGAAATAGAGAAATTACCAATTTTTTATATAGGTGGGAGTCAAACATTACCACCACCATTGGATTCAAAAGAAGAGGCAGAAGTCTTAAAGAGACTAGAAAATAATGACAAAGAGGCTAAAAAAATATTGGTAGAGAGAAATTTAAGACTGGTTGTATATATTGCTAAAAAATTTGAAAATACGGGAATAGGAATAGAAGATTTGATTTCGATAGGAACAATAGGATTAATGAAAGGTGTAAATACATTTAACACTGATAAAAAAATAAAGCTTGCTACATATGCATCAAGGTGTATAGAAAATGAAATACTTATGTATTTAAGAAGAAATAACAAAATAAGAAGCGAAGTATCAATAGATGAACCTTTAAATCAAGATGGAGATGGAAATGAATTATTATTATCAGATATACTTGGAACAGAAAGTGATGTTACTTCAAGAAGAATAGAAGATGAAATTGATAAGAAATTATTAAGAGAAGCTATAGAAAAATTAAATAAAAGAGAAAAGAATATAATGGAATTAAGATTTGGATTTTCAGGAAGTGGTGATGAGAAAACTCAAAAGGAAGTTGCAGATATGCTTGGAATATCTCAAAGTTATATTTCAAGATTAGAAAAGAAAATAATTGGAAAAATGAAAAAAGATATTGTTAGTAAGACTGGCTAAATTAGTATAAAAAAACTTTTTTTGCAAATAATTATAGTAATTATTTGCAAAGGAGGTTTTTATTTGATTAATAAGGTTGAAATATGCGGAGTTAATACTACAAAATTACCTATATTATCAAATGAAGAAAAAAACAAGCTATTAAAAGAAATAAAAAAAGGAGATTTAGAAGCAAGAGAAAAGTTTATAAATGGTAATTTAAGACTAGTTTTAAGTGTTGTACAAAGATTTTCTGGAAGAGCAGAAAGTGCAGATGATTTGTTTCAAATAGGTTGTATAGGTCTTATAAAAGCTATAGATAATTTTGACATAAATTTAAATGTACAATTTAGCACATATGCAGTGCCAATGATAATTGGAGAAATAAGAAGATATTTAAGAGATAATAATTCAATACGAGTAAGTAGATCAGTAAAAGATCTTGCATATAAAAGTATAAATTTTAAGAATAAGTTTCTAAAAGAAAATAATAGAGAACCGACATTAGAAGAAATTTCAAAAGAATTGGAAGTAGAACCAGAAGAAATATCATTTAGTCTTAGTGCTATCCAAGATCCAGTTTCATTACAAGAACCAGTGTTTAACGATGGAACTGAAAGCATATATATAATAGACCAAGTAAGTGATAGTAAAAATACGGATGAAAAATGGACTGAGAGTATTACGATTGCAGAGGCAATGAAAAAGTTATCAGATAAAGAAGAAATGATAATAAGTAAAAGATTTTTTGATGGAAGAACACAAATGGAAGTGGCAGAAGAAATAGGAATTTCACAAGCACAAGTATCAAGAATAGAAAAAAGTGCAATCAATCACATAAAAAGATTATACAATTAAATAAAAAGAATAGGAAAAGCTTATTTTTATATCAAACTTCATATATTATATAAAAAGAAATAAACCTCTTAATAGAGGTTTTTCTAATATAACAATGTTAAGCTTTCTATAATATTATAATAAGAAAGGAGTTTGAAATGAAAAAGAAAGGTATGGATTTTAGACACAAAGAAGTTATAAATATTAATGATGGAAAAAGACTAGGAATGGTACAGGATGTTTGTGCAGATCTAGAAAGTGGAAATATAACTTCAATAATAGTACCAGGAAATAACAGAACAATAAATATTTTTAATGGAGGAAATGAAGTAATTATCCCCTGGAGTAAGGTAAAATGCATAGGAGAAGATGTGATTCTTGTTGACATATAAAATTAGAAAAAAATAAAAGAAAAAAATTATAAAAAAAGTGTAAAAATATGTTGACAAGAAAATAGTCGTGTGGTAATATAATTAAAGACCGAGTAACAAGAGAAAA
>CALXPV010000015.1 GCA_944390295.1 uncultured Clostridia bacterium
ACTTCTTCCCAAGTAATTACTCCTCTTAAAAGCATTACTTCTAATTTTAAATATGCTCCTTCCCTTAATTCTCTGCTAGTATTAAATTCTATTTCTTTAGAATTTCCGTTTTGATTATATCCTGTTAATGTATATTTATATTTCATATTATCAGTTCTAGAAATTTGTTCTATTTTAGAATTGTCTATTTGTACATAATAATCGCTTTTTTGTACAAAGAACAAATAACACAATATTACAAATAAAGTTACAACAGCTATTACTGCTATTATCATTGGAATTTTTTCTTTTACATCATTCATTTTATTCACCCTTTCACAATTAGGGATTTAGGGACGGGCCTAAAATCCCTACGCAATATTTTTTTACAAATAGGGATTTTAGGACCGTCCCCTAATCCCTATTCCTCCTTTATTATGTTTTTACTTCCTAAATATGTAGCAATAAAATATGCTCCATAAATTATGCCAATTACTACTGCTGTTGCTATTGCTGATGGAAGTAATTCTTTTGCATCTGCTAGTACACTCATCATTGTCATAACAAATTGTATTCCAAATATAGAATGAATTATTGCTAAAATTAATGGCATTAAGAAAAATATTCCTATTTGTTTAAATAATGCTCCATTTATCATTTTTTCATCTGCACCTATTTTTCTTAAAATTGTATATCTTTGTTTATTATCAGAACTTTCTGTTAATTGCTTTAATGCTAATATAGCAGAGCTTGCAATTAAGAATATTATTCCTAAATAAATTGCTATAAATAATACTATTGTTGATACACCTAAACTAGATTCTATAAGTGCTATTTTTGTCATGCCATCTAAAGTAATGTCTTTCTCTTCCAAATTTTTATATAATTCTGAATTCATTTCATCAGTAAATATTTTTTCTATTTCTTCTTTTTCCTTTTCTGTATTAGCATTATAGTTTGCAGCTAAAAATGTTTCTTCCTTCATATTTTCTGTTAAATTACAACTATCTGGAACTATTATTATTCCGCTATTTATATGACTTGCCGCCATATATAGGTAGCCTTCTTGGCATTCATCATATTTTGATTTATATTCTTTTCCACCAATTGTTATAGTACTATCAGCTTTTAATGCTTTATTTCTAAGTTCTGTCATATTATCAAAATCACATAAAATTACATATTCATTATCATTTAGTTCATATTCTGTAGTGCCATATAATCTAGCAACTTTATTATAATCTGATGCCTTTACCAATTCTTCCGCTGTTTCATATAAAAGGTTTGGAAATTGTTTTTTTACTTCGTCATATACTGGACTTAGTGTATCTTTCCAAGTTAACTCATTTGTTGCATAAATTGGTATTTCTACTACGCCTTTAAGATTATTCATATCAAAACCATTTTCTTCTAATGTTTGAACCATCGTTTTTCTTGAGTCTTCTATTCGTGCTTTTGAGAATTTTTTGTTTTCTGGCAAATTAGCTGTTTTATATAAGTTTATATCTACTGGTGTCATTTCTTCCAAATCTCTTCTCATCGTATTATTTAGTGACAATGCTGATGAAAGTATTGTTATTGTCATAAATAACATTAAACAAATTACAGACATACTTACAACAGTTGTATTTATTTTATTGTGTAATTGTCTTAAAACAAACATGTTAACGTTTTTTAAGTATACATTTTTTCTTAATTGTACAATTTTTAATATAAATCCAGAAACTGACCAGAATATTAATATTGTACCTACAATTCCCATTAATATAACTGGCAATATTGACTCTGCTGTAGATAGTTCAGAAACTCCTCCTGTTACTTTGTAATACGCATATCCAAGTATAACTGCTCCTACTATAAATACTAATATACATACCCATAAGTTTTTAATTTTTATTTTTTCATTCTTTTTAGATGCATTTAATAAATTTATTAATTTATATCTAGAAATTGTAAATGTATTAAATATCATTACAGCAATATACATTACTGCAAAATATATACATGTCTTTATACAAGCATCTTTTGAAAACACAAATTCAAATTTACTCATATCTGCTGCAAATAATTTTCCTACTAATATAGACATAAATTGTGATGCAAACACACCAATTATTAATCCTACTACTAATGAAATTATTCCAACTAAAATTGTTTCTATTAATAAAATTCTAGAAATTTGACCTTTACTCATTCCAAGTAGCATATATGTTCCAAATTCTCGTTTTCTTCGGTTTATTAAAAAATTATTTGCATATACAATTAAAAGACCTAAGATTATAGCTACAAAAACAGATACAAACCCAAGCATTGTTACCATTAGTTTTATTAGCTCTCTTGTTGAATTTGATACTTGTAACATCGCTTCTTGGCTATCTAATGAATTAAACATATAAAAGATTGCAACACCTAGTGCTAACGTTAAAAAGTAGATTGCAAAATCTTTAATTGTTTTTCTCATATTCTTAAAAGATAATTTAAATAACATCTCCAAGTTCACCTCCTAATAGAGTTTGAACTTCTATTATTTTTTCGAAGAATTCTTTTCTTGTACTATCTCCTTTTATAAGTTCATTAAAGATTTTTCCATCTTTTATAAATAAAATTCTATTTGCATAACTTGCGGTAAATGAGTCGTGTGTAACCATCAAAATTGTCGCATTTAATCTTTCATTTAAGTTTTCAAAACTCTCTAATAGCTGTCTTGCAGATTTACTATCTAATGCTCCTGTTGGTTCATCTGCAAGAACTAATTTAGGATTTGTTATTAAGGCTCTGCTTGATGCAACTCTTTGTTTTTGTCCTCCAGAAATTTGATATGGATATTTATTTAAAATATCTGTAATTTCTAGTTTTTTTGCTATTTCTTGTACTCTTGTTTCTATTTCACTTGGTTTTACCCTTTGTATTGTAAGTGCTAAAGCTATATTTTCATAAGCTGTTAATGTATCTAATAAATTAAAATCTTGAAATATAAATCCCAACTCTTCTCTTCTAAATTTATTTAACTCGTTTCCTTTTAATTTGGTTATATCTCTATTATTAATTATTATTTTTCCAGCGGTTACTCTATCTATTGTAGAAATACAATTTAAAAGAGTAGTTTTACCTGAACCAGATGCTCCCATTATTCCTGCAAACTCACCTTTTTGTATATCAAAACTTATATTATCAATTGCTTTTGTTAAGTTTGATTTATTTCCATAGTATTTTTCTATATTCTTAACCTCTAATACTTTTTCCATTTTTATCTCCTCTCTTATTTAACTTTAATTCTATTATACTGTTTTTTATTTTTTATACAATTTATTTAGCTTACAATAATCTTACATTTTTGTAAGATTGATATATGCTATATTATATGGTACAATAGCCTTGTTAATAAAAACTGTTGCACTTAGAAGGAGGTAACAAAATGATGAATTATTTACTACGTGAATTGGTGCGGAAAGATTTAGAAAGTTTCTTTGCATCTGTAAGTAAAGACTTCAAAGTGGTTCGTACTCTTGGTCTTGATGACGACGGCGATCCAATTTTTGAAGTAGGTAATAACATTTATCTGTGTTTTTTTAATGCAGATGCAACTGAGCTGACTATAAGATTTCTTGGAAGTGATTTTCAGGGAATTGGCTCTGACCACACAGAAGGATTTGTTTATGCCTTCAATAAAGAGGATGATACATTAACACTTAAAAAGTTTTTCATTCATCTTCCGTCGGAAAGCCAGGATATCTATTTTGTAGATATTCCTGAAAAGAAAATTTCCAAAGGCACAATAAGATATCATCGTAGTTGCCCTAAAGGTGGATGTACATTTGAGTCATCTACACCAGATTTAAAGTCCAAAGTTCCTGAGATTCAGGATTGGATTGAAGAACAACTGAAAAATTATTAACCTGAACTTTCATAAATGTTAGTTCATCAAAAAAGGCATAGCACTTTTTACAGTGTTATGCCGATTTTGTTATTTGTCATACCCAATGATTTTGTAAAACACGCGAAAGCAACACACCTATTAATACATCATCTACTTTTGGAAAATATTCAACAAAATTTTCATTTTCTGAGCTATAAATATAAAATACAAATTCTTTATTTAAGATTTCTTCTGTATTAATTTTATATTCTCCTTCTTTGAAATTTTTATTTCTATTAAAAAGAGTAACTAACACTCCTTTAATTATATTCTCAAATATTTGTTTTATATATGGAGTCTCAAATTCAATATCCACTTTTGAAGTAGAAATATTATCTCCTTCTGCAATAATTGAGAATTTTCCCACATACGTAGATTGCTTTAATATTAACCGTTGCTTTGCCTTTTCGAAGGATATAATTTTACTCATAATTTTCCCTCTTTCTTTCAACTGTTATTATTTTCATTACATTATATTCAAATCTGGTTATATTGTAAATCTTTTTTATGCTAGAACATAAAAAAAGAGCAATACTTGTTTTGTACTGCTCTTTTTAAGAATACATTATCCAGATAAAAATTCCATACATGTAAGAGTAAATTTCTCTATAATGTCTTTTAATCGGATTTTGTTGGCCTCTGAAATTATATCTCCTTGTTTTTCAATTACTATTTCTAATTCTTCACACCAGCCTAATACTTCTCTATATATAACAGCTTGTGTGCACTCTCCTTTTTTTATTGTTTTTGTAACCTGCTTTTCTTTTTCTGAATAGAATTCGGCTACAATCACTTCATGGAAATGAAACTTTAAATTTAATTCGTTATTTGAATTAAATTCAATTTCAGTAAATAACCACAAAGGAGATTCTACTGTCTTAGATTGAATTTCTCTCCGAATTTCTTCAAGACAGATATTGAATTCTTTAATAATATTTTTTAACATTTCTATATTTTCATCAGCCATTACTTCACTGTATTCTTTACACATATTAATTCCCCCATTTTTTGGAATCCTACACTACGTGCTTCTTGGCAATTATACACCCGTTATAAAATTTATGTCAATTATTTATTTATCTTTATTTAAAAATAGAAGAAAGGGAAAGTTGACTTTCGCCATCTTCCCCCTTTTTTCAGAATACGTTAATCGTTTACTCCTGCAAATTTCACATAAGCAGAGCGAAATTCTTCAACCGCCTGTTTTGTCTCTGAGCAAAGCTCTTCCGGAAGTCTTGGCTCTGAGCAGTCAAGTGCATACTTTAAAGAACTCTCCCAATCAACAAACACCTGCAAACCTTTTCCGTAAAGCGATATTCTGTCTGTAGTATAAATTTCGTAGCAGAACATTACCTCTTCTGTTTCTTCGTCATACTCTACTCTTCCGGAGAGTAATTTCAAAAGAAAAGGTGTTCCCTGCATGAGTGCAGCCTTATGATGCGCATTTTCGAGAACTTTGTTCATTTTAGAAATCGCTTTGCCTAACCGATTTCTGTTTTCTTCATACTCCATACATGCTTCGTCTTTACCTTCGTCGTATTCTTTACACATTTTTTCATTCCTCCTATTTTCTTGGAATTCTTTTATTTACTTGTGTCTTTTCTATTATACATTCTTTTCTGGTATTATGTCAATTATTATTACATATTTATAAAACTATTCTTTGGAAATACTAATTTTACTTCTGTTCCTATTTCCTTTTCTGAGGCTATTTCTAATCCAATACATAACTTGTCACATAGTTTTTTGCATAAGTATAATCCTATACCTGTTGACTTTTTTTCTTGTCTTCCATTAGTTCCTGTAAATCCTTTTTCAAAAACTCTTCCAATTTCTGCTTTATCTATTCCTATTCCATTATCTTTAATATATAATATTACATTTTCCTTCTTATTTTCAGCATATAATTTTATCTCTTTGTTTTGCTTTTTGCTATATTTTATAGCATTTTGAATAATCTGACTTAAGATAAATACACACCATTTGCTGTCTGTATAAACCTCTTCTTCTAAATTCTCCATCTCAATTTTTACATTATTTTGAATTAAAGTCGTTTTATTTTTCAAAATAGTACTACTTACTATATCTTTTAGATTATTCTTTTTTATAATATAGTCCTTTTCAACAGTGTTACTTCTTGCATAATATAATGCTTGCTCTATATAATTTTCTATTTTATCTAATTCTTCATCTATACTTTTAGTAACTTCTGACTTATTATTTTCTACAATCATCTTGCTTGTAGCAATTGGTATTTTTATTTCGTGAATCCAAAGTTCTATATATTCTTTATAATCTTCTTGAAGATATTTATATTTATTTACATTTTCTAGCATAGATTTTCCAATTTCTAATATATTGTCTTTATTAATTTTTGCATCAAGAAAATCACCTTTTGGCAATAATTCTGTTATTAAATATTTTTCTTCCAATTCATTTACTCTAGCTTTTATTTCAGAATAATATTCTTTCTTTTTGTAATATTCTATAAAAAATGGAATTAAAAATAACACAATTGGTACTATTGCAACATATATTTTTATATACACATAATTTATAATTGGTATTAATAATATTTCTACACTTAAAATACATGCAATTAAAAGTATTATATATAATAATTTATCTTTCAAATAATCTCTAAATCTCATTTTAAAATATATCCCTGTCCTCTTTTTGTTTCTATTACATCATTTAATCCTATTTCTTCTAATTTATTCCTCAGTCTTTTAATATTTACTGTAAGAGTATTATCATCTATAAAGTTTTCACTTTCCCATAAATAATCCATTATCTCGTTTCTAGAAACTATTTTTTCTTTATTTAAAACTAAATAATGTAAAATTTTAAATTCATTTTTTGTAAGTTCTACTATTTTCCCATCTTTTTCTATTATGCTTTTAGAAAGATTTAATACAAACTTCCCACAATCTATTTTATCTTGGCTAACATTACCACTATAGCTTCTTTTTAAAAGTCTTTCTATTTTTGCAAGTAAGATTTGAATATTATATGGTTTAGTAATATATTGATCTGCTCCATTATTTATACTTAATAATTCATCAAGCTCACTATCACGACTTGTCACAATTATTATTGGAATAATTGATACTTTTCTTATTTCTCTGCAGATATATTCACCATCTGCATTTGGTAAATTAATATCTAATAAAATTAAATCTGCTTTATATCCTAAAATATCTTCTATAGAATTATCAAATTTTTCTAATAAAAATACTTCATACCCATGTCTTTCTAAAAATATTTTTAATTCATCTCTTAATTTTTTATCATCTTCAACTATTAATATTTTTGACATATCTACATTCCTTTACATATTATATTTTTCTAATTCTTTATTTATTAATTTCTCTATTTCGTCATTTTTTATTAATTTTAATCGTTGTACTAAGATTCTCTTTTCTTTATCATTTGTAATCTTTTCTGGAAATTCTGAATATATTTTTTCTCCTATAAATTCTTCTATTTCTTGATTTGCTTTTGTATCGATATCTAATACTAAAGAATATGTTAAATAAAAATCCCATACTTTAATCATTTCTATTGATTTATCTTGAATATATGAAAAGTCTAATAAATATTTTTTTAAATCTTTCCAAGCATCTTTTTCTTCTACGCCTAAGTTATTTAATATACATTTTGGATTTGCCATAGCTAAACACCCTAATCCATATATAGCTAGTACTTGTCCATATCCAGGAATTATTGGAAATATCCCTAATAAGAAAAATATTGTATAAATCCATGTTTTACTGTTATTGTCTCGCATTTTATAATATTTTTTTATTGGAAATGCTACTAATACTAATCCTTGCCATTCTAGAAACAATTTATTTGGTTGCTCTTCGTTTATATTGTTTATTAAATTTTTGTGTATGTCACCCATAAGAACTTCTTTGCCATTTCCATATTTATCTAGCATCCATCTTATTAAAAATTTTTCATATTCAAATAAATCATCTTCTGCTTTATCTGTTTTTATTAATACTAAATTTTTATTTTTAAATATTTCTTCTTTATTTAAGCTAGAATTTTCATCACTTCTTATATCTAGGTATCCTTTATCAATCAAATCTAAAATAGTAGCTGATAAAGAAATTTCATCTATTAAACCATCATTTAATAATAATCTAACATGAGCTGGTCTTAAATTACTTGGCACTTCCCTTTGATAAATATTAATATTTTGTGGCTTGCTTTCTAATTTTCTATATGTGAATATACTTTGCAAAATAACTATAAACATAGCCACTACACATAAAATCCCCATAAATAGTGCTTTTTCTTTTTTTAGTCCTATACCTAAAAATGCAAAAAATACTGCGAAAATTAACCAAGAAGTAACACTTACAACTGTTATTTTACCTGATAACATTACTCTTAGCTTTTTCTTTCCATTAGATTTTGTTGTTCCTCTACCATTAAAACATCCATAATAATTCATTATAGCAATTATATAATCCATTTTTCCCCCTATATATTTTTTCCTAAGTTATATGCATCTTCTAGATATTTTGTTTTTATTATATCTTCTGGTTCGCCACAACCTAAAGCTAATACTTCTCCTTTAATATTCCATCCAAAATATTCACAAATAGCTTCTAGTTCAACCTGTATTGGTTTTATAACTTTTTCTTCGTCATTATATGCAGTAGCAAGCAAAATAACTTCCTTTTTTGTATGTAATTCTTCATCAATTGCATAAAATCTATCTATTACCTTTTTTAGCTGAGCCGAAAAATTATAATAATATATTGGACTTACAAATACTATTAATTCTGCATTTTGTAAATCCTTATATATTTCTTGCATATCATCTTTTTTTATGCAGTTTCCATTTTCGCAAGCATAGCATCCACTACAACCATCTAGCTTTAAAAATGCTGTATCATACCTTTTTATATTATGTTTTTCTTTATCTATTCCATTTATAAAATTTTCTAATAATAAATTTGAAGTTCCATTTTTTCTTGGACTTCCGGTTAAAATTAAGATATTCATTTTTACCTCCTAGTGGGATTTGGGGACGGTCCTAAAATCCCTATTTTTTTAATTTCATAAAAAATTTTAAAATTACTACATATATCGTTAATTTAGCTTGTTATTCTAAATTAATTTCTTTTATATTTATACTATAATAATATAAATTTTACAAGCCATATGGACTGAATGCTCCTTTTATTGAAGTTTTATGTAAATTGTGGTATAATAAAATTTAGATAACATTAAGTTTAATATTCAAAAGGCGTAATGCCACAGAATAGGAGGATTAAGAAATGAAAAAACACAAAATAGTGTACACATTTAGTGTCAACGAAAACCGGTATGGAGTGGCTTTCAGCATAAGTATCACTTCCTCGCGTTATGGAATTATCGAAGCATCTGTTTATAAAGATGCTATACCATTCAACAATGAGTGGAAACCATGTTTTATGATCTTCGGACATAAAATAAACGGCGGAGAAAAAATTGTTTACGTTGGTGGAGCCGGAAAGCCGGAGTATTTCAACGAATTTACTTCGGAGGTAACAGCCGCTGAAATCCAGGCCATTAGCTGGCTCGAAAGCTTGAATTATTCACAAATCCTTGAATTCTCCTCTATGTCTAAAACAGAGGAGTAAGCATAAAGGCATCGGTATTCACACCGATGCCTTTGATTTTCTAATTTCTAGATTATTTCAAAATTACTAGTTTAAGTTTTCAGCAACTCTTTCTAATTCTTTTCTTATTTGTATGTGTTGTGGACATACTTGCTCACATTTACCACATTTAATACATTCTGAAGCACTTTTTAATCCATGCCCTCCAACAAGCCATTCTTCTTGATGTTTTGCAGCTGGAATATCATTATATAATGTTAAATAATTCATTGCTGTAAATGAACCAGAAATTCCTATTTTCATAGGGCAAACTTTTGCACAATAATTACATGTCGTACATGGTATTATTGGTATACTCTTTAGTATTTCTTGTGCTTTATTTATTGTTTCCTCTTCTTTATCAGATAATTTAGTAAAATCTTTCATATATGAAATATTATCTTCCATTTGTTCTATATTGCTCATTCCAGAAAGTACTGTAATTACGCCTTCTAAACTTGCTGCAAATTTAATTGCCCATGATGCAACAGATGCATCTGGATTAGCTTCTTTGAAAACTTTCTGAACTTGCTCTGGTGGGTTTGCAAGCATTCCACCTTTTACAGGCTCCATAATTATTACAGGTTTTCCATGTTTTCTTGCTACTTCATAACATTCCTTAGACTTAATTGCTGGATTTTCCCAGTCTGCATAATTTATTTGAAGTTGTACAAATTCCATTTCTGGATGTTTATTTAATATTTCTTCTAATTCTTCTGGTGTTGAGTGGAAAGAAAATCCTATATGTTTAATTTTTCCTTCTGCTTTCATTTCTTGAATCCAGCTCCACATATCAAAATCATCAAAAGCTTTTGTTCTAGATTCTCCTAAATTATGTAATAAATAGAAATCAAAATATCCTGCACCGGTTTGTTTTAATGATGTATCAAATTGAGCTATTGCCTCTTCTCTTGTTTTACAATTTATCCATGCAGCATTTTTAGTAGCAAGCTGGAATTTATCTCTTGGATATCTTTCTACTAATGCTTGTCTAATAGCATCTTCACTTCCTGCATAAGCCCATGCTGTATCAAAATATGTAAAACCAGCATCCAAAAATTTGTCTACCATTACTTTTGTTTGTTCAACATCGATTTTTCCATCCTTTTGTGGAAGTCTCATTAATCCAAATCCTAGTTTTTTAATATCTTCTCCTAAATATGACATATTTCTTCCTCCTTGCAATTATATTCAAGTATCAATTTTATGGTTTTTCCATAAAATCTTTTCTTTTTCCTGCTTCTATTTCTTTATATAGCTCAATTTTATAATCTAGTCTTTCTAATGTTGTATTTATATCTTGTCTCTTTTTTATAAGCTTTGTTCTTTGCTCTTCTAGTAAAGCTTTTCTTTCTTTGATTGTACTTCTTCCTTCTTTAAATAATTCTACATATCTTTTTAGAATTTCTATTTCCATTCCGGCACTTCTCATGCATTTTATAAATTCTATCCAACCACAAGATTCTTCGTCAAAATCTCTAATACCATTTTGAGTTCTTGGAACTTTTGGTATTAGTCCTTCTTTTTCATAATATCTAATTGTATCTGGAGTTAGATCATATTTTTTACTTACTTCTGCTATTGTCATTTTATCACTTCCTTTTATGACTTCTCATATTTTATATACCACTTGGAGTTTACTTTAAGTCAATAGATTTTTATATATTTGTCAAAATATTTAAGATATTTCCTATTGATTCTGAAGATATAGGACTACTTGCTGCTCCGTCATGACCTTTACCACCAAATTTTTCAGCAATCTTTCTTACATTCATACCTTCTTTAATTTTTCTATATGAAATTGTTCCATAGTCTAATGCAATAAGCATTACAAAGTCTATATCTATTTTATTTTCTCTTATATATTCTGCAATATCATTTCTATACTCATAATCTATAAATATTATTCCTGCTCTATATCCCAAAACTTCTTTATAATAAATTTTATTTATATAATTTTTTATTGTTTCTTCTACTTGTTCTTTTTTATTATTAATAATCATTTTTTCACTATCACTAAATTCAAAGTTTTCATGTTGGTCAATATTTTTTAGTTTTTCAAAAATTGTAGTTATATAACCATTGCGACCTAGAATATCAAAAAGTAATGTTAATTCATGAGCCTTTTCATCATTATATATATTCTTCCATTCCCAAGTGTCATATCTTCTTGTAAGTTCTACAAAGTCCTCTATTGCCTTTTTATTTTTTAGGTATTTATTAGAAATTAAATATTCGTAGAATAAACTAGTTCCAGAACAGCGTCCCTTTTCATCTGAAATCTTTATTGTCGTAAAATCATATTTATTAAAATTTTCTTCTAAAGCTGATTTATGATGATCAAATACGAAAAACTTATTTTTTAATTTTTCATCTAAAGCTACTTTAGTTAATGTGGGTTCTTCAAGCCATAAATCAGTAAGAAAAATCATATCATATTCATAT
The DNA here is from genome assembly GCA_944390295.1 of uncultured Clostridia bacterium. GTDB lineage: Bacteria > Bacillota > Clostridia > TANB77 > CAG-508 > Merdicola. The sequence goes on from CALXPV010000015.1 coordinate 12,001, forward strand.
ATTTTTTGATTTTTAAAATATTTTGCTATTTCATTTTGCAAAGAAAATGTTTCACACAATACATAGTCTACATTTTCAAATGCAAGTTTACTAAGTATAGCTCCTCCCATTCCGTCTATATCACTCTTATGAGTAAATATTAGTACTTTCATATCTTCCTCCTAATCTGAACAAAAGAGACACTTTTTTAAATTCTACATCTTTATTTTAAAGCTATTCCTACTCCATAACCATAAAGGAGTATGTACATCTATTTGATTATAGTTTGTTCCATCTAGCAGTTCTTTCCATCTATCGATTACAATTAATTGTACATTGCTTTGCTTGAATTCTTCTTCTGTTATTAATCCTAGTTTTAGTGTTGCTTTACAGACATGTGTATCTGGTGCAACAGTAAGATTCTCCATATCTTTATATCTTCTATCTGTATATTGATAAATTACATATAACCAATAATTACATATTTTTGTTCCAGATAAATATGGAAATTTCTTTTTATTTTCGATCTGAATATATTTTCTTATTTTATCTACATTATTTTCTTGAGAATCAAATAATTTTCGTATATCTCCATCATAAAATTCTACAAATGTATTGCATAATTTTAGCCATATTTCTGTCTGTTTTTGTTTTTGCAAAGCAACTTTATATTTAGTTAATGCATATTGTACTTCTTCAAATGTCTTTTTAAGACAAAGTTTTGGATTAAAAACAAAATTAGTTTCTTCATCCTTATATGTTTTTAAAGCACTTTCCCATAACTTATATGAATTTCTTTGATAATTTAGTGCCATTGGTAATGTAAAATATAAATAATTCTCTACTGACGATTTTTCTAAACTTGGATTTGCATCTTCTGGCATCACTTCTCCACCAAGCCTGCCTTCTTTATATAATTTAATTAGCCTATCTACTTTTTCTAGTATCTCTTCTTTTTTCATATAATACCTCTACAATCATTTTTTTATAAATAATATCTTTTAATCCCATTCTACATTTCATGTCCTAATATATTTTCTATCACTTTTTTGCATCTTTTATAATCTTCTGAGTTTTCACCATGTCTATTTTTTATATCCAACAGTCTTTTCTCGTATCCAACATCATTTCCATTTATGTCTATTTGCATATCTGCTTTGTTTAAAATTTCTAAATATAATGAATTATATTCATTTTTAATATCACCATGATAATATACTTCTTGCCAATATTTATATCCATTTCTTTTTAATATCTCTCCACCAACAACTGCATGTTTTACTCCATTTTCTGTATATTCATATCCTATATCGTGATTTATTCCTAATATAAATAAGTCTTCTAATTCCTTTTCTGATAAATTATATTCTTTTCCTATTTCATACATTTTCTTTCCTACTGCCAAAGAATGTAATGCTCTGTTATTTTCCATCATATGTATCTAATCCTTTCTTATGATAGGGATTTAAAGCTACACCTAAATCCCTATTTCAAAACAATATATTTTTTCACCATTTTCTAGTATCTCCAAAAATTTTGCTCCTAATTTTTCGTAATAATTATCTAATCTTGTTTTTAAATACAATCGATTTATTTTTTTCTTCTTTGCCTCTTCTAAAATTGCATCATTTAATATCCTAGAATATCCTTTTCCTCTAAATTCTTCTTTTACAAACATAGTAGCATACCAAGGTGCAAGGTTAGGTCTTTCTTTGCAATCATGTTCAAATATTGATATAAACCCCACTAATGTATTTTCTTTTAAAAGTATTAATTTAGAATAGTACTTCTTATCTAAATTTTTTAATATTTTTTGAACTTTTCTATTTATTTTATCTTGGTATTCTTCTGAAGTCAAAGTTTGTTTTCCCCATTCGTTTTGTGTCAATATTGCTACTTCTTCTATATATTCTTTTTTATTTTTGATGTTGTATATTCTTAACATAATAACTCCTATTTTTAATCCTATTTATACTTAAAACCAAATACCTCTTCAAATCTCTTTTTATTTATTCCGTTTCTTGCTCTCCATCTATTTACTGGGTAAGTAAAGTCATTTTTCTCTTGTTTAATTTAATTAGTAACTCTTCTATCAGACCTACACCAATTATAACTAATGGCATAATTGGATGAATCACAGCGAAAAATGCAAGTAAAAATACTGTTGCTAAAAATACTACATATTTCATTTTTAGTTTATTAGATTTTCTTTCATATTTATTTCTAAACAATAAAAATATCAAATTCTTAATTAAAGTATATATTTCCCTAAAAGCTGCAATAGTTGCAATTCCTATATATAAATCCATAATTACTTCTTCTCTTGAAGAAAATAAATCAAATTTTAACATTAATCTTTGTCTTCTTGTGAGTAATTTTACTAGTTTCAAATCTTTTAATTCTATTACTTCATAATTTCTTTTTACCTCGTCACAAAAAAATAACTTACAAACCAAATTTTTAGATTTACAACCATTATCTCCTTGAAGTCTGCATAATCTACAACATCCGTTTATTTCTTTTGAATTATCTTTTATTTGAACAGCACATTGATTACAGTTAAAACCGCATATATTTTTTCCTTCAAATTTTTTATCTACTTGTTCACAAGATTTATCAAATATGTAAGCTAATCTTTGCATTCTTGTCTTTTTATTTAAAACATTTACTATTTCTTTTATATCCTCATTTTTGCCTTCATATGTAAATTCCGTATTTTTATATCTAACTCCTTTATATTTTTTATAAAGTTTATACGTTTCATTTAAATCATTTGTCTTTATTATTATTTTCTTTTTCATTACTCCATCCCCAAATTTTTTTATCTAATATGAAAATAATTTTTTAGCTTATTAATTATTTTTTTTAGTTTTGATTCTTTATATTTTACTACATCTACCGTTTCATTTGTTTTTATTTTTTGAATGTTCTTTTCATTTCGCTCTTCAAATATCTTTTTAGGATCATATTTTTCTTTCATTTCTTCTTGATATATTTTTTCATTTTGATTAAATATGCTTATCAATTTCTGTTTATTTTCTTCTGTATTACACCAATAATAATAGCATATCATTGCTATTATTCCTTTACTTTCATCTGTTAAATTTAATTCTTTTAGAGGCTTTGTATAGTCAAAATTGCAAATATAATTTTTATTTGAATTTTCTTCTAAGAAATCTATAAGCTTTTTAGGGATCTTGGCTAAGTCTTCATCTCTTATACCCTTTAAATAATATAAAACTTCAGCCATTGCATTAGCATATTTTATATCATTAATCATCACGTTCCTCCTTAGCCACAATTATTTTATCTTTAATATTGGTTAGTTTTCTTTTTACAAAATGTATTGCATTATCAAATAAACTTCTCTTTATCCCTGATTCTAAAACATCCTCTAATCCGCTTTTTCGACTTTCTTTTATTTCTGCATTTCCCGCGTCGCTTTTTTCATCTATCTCTTTTTCTGTTTTCAAAGATACAAATTTTTCTTTTTTCTTTCCTTCTAGTATATTTTGCATACTCTCTATGACTTCACGACTTTTTTGATTATACTTAAAATAATCTTTTTCGTATTCATATAATTCTCTTAAGTCTCTTATACATTCATCAACTTCTATATAGTTTTGCATTGATATTTCTTCTGGCTCATTTTCAGATTCTATATATGCATTTTGTAACATTTTTTCATCTGAATCCCATACAGCTCTAATAAATTTTTCTACACCCACTTTTTCTGCCAACATTTCCATCGCTTTCGTTTCGTATCTATGCGTTTTTATTTCATCCTCTTTTTTTCCAGATAATGAAGTTGAAATATAATTTACTACTCCTTCAAAATAGTAGCTTTTCCCTCCAATATGACTATAATATCTGCCTCCAAAAATATTTTTTCCGCATTTCATTAAATACATGTGTTTCTCCAATTCCATATTTCCCTTTTATGGTATATGCTGCATGAGTTAATTCATGCTTTAGAGTATCTTTAATATCTTGTTTATTTGTTTCTGCTTTTTGTAATAATTCTTTTTTATCTTTTTCCGTATATATATCCCAATGTTCTTTATCATAATCGCTTAGTTCCATACTTTTTTCATCGGAATATAATGTAATTGTATCTTTATCTTCATCGTCATATACTCTACCTTCATATTCTCCCAATTCTCCATTAGCAGGCCTATGTTCGCTATCAAAAGTAATTATATCTAAATTATCGTACAATCTTTCCATTAGTTCATCTAATGAAACTATATGACCATATTTTTCATCATGTTCTATTATAAAAGATTCAATTTCCTCTTGAATAAAAGAATTTGTAAATCCCTTATCTTTTATAAATTTTCTTGCTCTTGCCTTTACATCCAATTCTTTTGTATTTTCACTCATTTTTTTCACCTTTTATTTTATTTCATAATAATATATATTTTCTTCCATATCATATCCTTTTACTTTATTTGTTACAGCATCAATTAATTTTCCTCCCATATGCTTATAAAAATCATTTGCAGGATTATTTATTAAGCAACCAATAATCATCTCATTAAATCCCATATCAATTAAAGTTTTTACTCCGTGCATAAAAAGCTGTTTTCCATATCCTTTTTTCTTTACTTTGTCTAATAAATATAAAGCTTCAAGCTCTCCTTTTCCTTCATACTTTTTATTTCTAGATTTTCCTACAGACATCATTCCTACTGGCTCATTATTTACTTTTAAAATAAATTTTTTCACACCATTTTTCTTATCTTCTTCAAATTTATTAATTTGTCTTTTTATTGAATTTTCTACATTATTTTCCACATCAATTAATATTTCATCTCCAATAAGTCCTTTATATGATTCTTGCCATGCTTTAATATTCACTTTTACATAATCTGGAATATCTTCAATTGTTATTTCTTTAATTTCTACTTTATCCATTAGGTCTCCTTCCTAGTCTTAATTCCATAGAAAACTATCCACTATTGTTTTTGCCGCATTATTAGTTTCTTCTGAAGTTCCATATCTTGTTTCGTGGACTAATACATATCTATAATCATCTATAATATAGTATTGTGTAGTTGTAATATTTCGAGCTTTTTCATAAATATTAAAAGTATATAAAACATATCCATTTTTTGTATAAGAACCATTGGCTGTCAATTGGTCATCACTGTTTGCTCCCATCTGCATTGTAAGTTGATTTAAAATTGCCATTCTAAATTTTTCGTGTTCATTTTTTTGATATTTGTTACTTCCGACATTCACAGAAATATTATTTGGTCTTGATTTATTATCATCTCCATTTTTTACATAAAAAAATTTATTTGCTGTGGAATGTGTTTTGCTTTCCATCCAGTCTTCTGGAATTTCATAACTTCCAAAATTTTTTTCTATTCTTGTGTTACTAGAAATATCTTTTTCCATTTCTTCTATTAAGTTTAAATATTCGTCAGACAATTTATTAGAATTAAACGCTATTTGCTCTCCTTGTATTTTCCAGCTATTTTTATTTTCTTCTAAAAAGTTAATAATTATTTCATAGCTATCTATTATTTTTAATATTTCATCTATAGAATTTTCTATCACCGCATCTTGTTTTTTAATTGTTCCAACTAATTCGTTTTTGTATAAATCTATATAATAACTATCTATATCTTCCTTATTTATATATGACATCTTTTTTTCTTCTGAAAAAAGGTTTGTATACTCTTTTTTTAGCTCTTCTAATTCCTTTTTTGTATTCGCCAAATATTCTTTTGTATTTTTAAATTCTGGTCCATCTTCCTTATAATTTTCTATTGTTAAAATATTTTCTATTTTATTACTATTTAGAATATCTGTAATTTTTATTATATTATTTAGCATATCTGATAAGTATGTTTTACTTGCATTTTCTACTTTTAGATAATCTCCTGTAGTAATTCGATTATTTAATTTTTGATTAATTTTTTCTTTATCTATGTTTTCTTCATTTGATAACTCACTTATCTCTGCTAATTCGGCTTTCAAAATATTTTCTTGTTTTAAGTCAGAAATTATTCCTGTAATAAATATAATTCCTCCAATAATAATTAAAAGTATTAATAAAATTATTACTATTATAATCATTTTCTTTTTCATAAAAATATCCCCCTTTTTATATTACTCCGTTTTTACTTTATCACAAAAAGAAGAATTACTCTATATTTTTATATAAAGTATTTTTATTTTTTCTATATAAAAAATCTAATATTCTTTATAATTATCTAGTATATAAAGTTCTCCTACAATGAGAACTTCCCTACTAGATAAAAACAAAGCAGGGAAGCGACAATAAAATGTCATCCCCCCTGCTTTTCTTAGGTTAACTTATATACAAAATCACAGATTTCGTATATAAGTAATTGGCTATTGTACTATTCTGGTTATTTCCATATGCCTTTGTAGCACTGGAAATTTGTATCCTTTCAAATCAAAGACCCATTCTCCTAGGGTATCACTGTAAAAGGCCATTGTTATTTCACACTCCTGTTGGAAGCCTATGTCACTCACAACATTCAGTGTTTCTTTCATCGTTGTATCAGCAGTTATACCGTCTTCTGTAATGGCATATACATCTGCTTTGGCATAAACTTTCGTTTTGCCGATTTCTGATACATAGAACCATTTTGTAGCAAATGGCTTTTGTATTCCTGCCAGTTTTAAAAATGATCCATAAGCATCTTTTGCAGAATCTTTTACAAGATATGCACGAGCATCGTTCAGCTTTAATGGATTCCCCCGTTTTTTTACATCATACTTTGGAGAAAATTCTTCTTCAATCTTTTCCACATTTAGAATCACCTTCATAGCTTTTTACCTTTGAGGTAGCAATGCTTGCCTCTCCTTTCTTGTTATTCAGCTGTTTTATTTTGTCGATTATATCACGATAATGTCGAATATACAATAAAAATTTTTTTTGTAATTATTAAACCTGTTTAACTTTTAATTATGGCGAATTAGCCATAATTGAAAGTTCTGCTATTCAATCTCATCATTACATTCTTCAAATTGAGAATTATATAATCCTGCATAGAATCCATCTTTTTCAAGTAATTCTTCATGAGTTCCTTGTTCTACAATATCACCATGATTCATAACTAAAATTAAATCAGCATTTTTTATTGTAGATAATCTATGTGCAATAATAAAACTTGTTCTGCCTTCCATCAAATTATCCATTGCAGATTGAATTTGTTGTTCTGTTCTTGTGTCTATAGAACTTGTAGCCTCATCTAGAATTAATATTTTAGGATTTGCTAAAATAACCCTTGCAATAGTTAATAATTGCTTTTGACCTGCTGAAACATTGCTTGTTTCCTCATTTAATACAGATTTATATCCCTTTGGTAATGTTTTTATAAAATGATGTACATGGGCAGCTTTAGCAGCTTCTATTACTTCGCTATCTGTTGCATCTGGATTTCCGTATTTAATGTTATCTTCAACACTTCCACTAAATAACCATGTATCTTGTAATACCATTCCGAACATTTTTCTTAAATCTCCTCTTTCGAAGTCTTTTACATTATGTCCGTCAACAGAGATTGAACCAGAATTTACATCATAAAATCTCATTAACAATTTAACCATTGTAGTTTTTCCTGCACCTGTAGGCCCAACAATAGCAATTTTTTGTCCATCTTTTACATTTGCACAGAAATCATTAATAATTGTTTTTTCTGGATCATATCCAAAGTTAACATGATTAAACACAACATTTCCTTTTAATTTATCTGTATCTATATTTCCTTTTGCAGTTTCAGCTTCTTCTGGTTCTTCTAAGAACTCAAAAACTCTTTCTGCAGCAGCAATCATAGATTGTAATGTACCAGATATTTGTGCAATTTGTGTAATTGGTTGAACAAATTGTCTATTATATTGAATAAAACTTTGTATATCACCAACTGCAATTTTACCTTGAACTGTTAAATATCCACCTAAAATTGCAACTGCAACATATCCAACATTACCTATAAAGTTTGTTACTGGATGTATTAAACCAGATAAAAATTGAGATTTCCATGCTGATCTATATAATACATCATTTGCTTTTATAAAAGTATCTGTAGCTTTTTCTTCACCATTAAATGCTTTTACTATTGTATGTCCACCATAAACTTCCTCTACTTGGCCATTTACATGTCCTAAATAATCTTGTTGTGCTTTAAAATACTTTTGTGAATGTTTTACTATTAAAAAGCTTAAGAATGCTGTTACTGGTAATATTATTAAGGAAACAAGTGTCATAATCCAACTAATAGAAAACATCATTATTAAAATACCAATAATCGTACAAATAGACGTTATTATTTGTGTAACACTTTGATTTAAGTTTTGTGAGACTGTATCTATATCGTTTGTAATTATAGATAACACTTCACCATGAGTTCTTTTATCAAAATATTTCATTGGTAATTTATTAATTTTGTGTACTAGGTCATTACGCATTTTATATGTAATTTTTTGTGTTATTGTAGTCATTGTAAATCCTTGTATTAAAGAGAACGATGCACTTATAACATATAATCCTAATAATGTAAGAAGTATTTGCCCTATTTTTCCAAAGTCTACTCCTGGACCACCAGATAATTTATTTATAATACCATTATAAATTTCTGTTGTTGCATTACCTAAAATCTTTGGTCCTACAATAGAAAATATAGTACTTCCAACAGCAAATAAAATAACTATTATAATTGGTATTTTATATTTTGCTAAATAATTTTTCAAAAGCTTTTTTGTAGTACCTTTAAAATCTTTTGGTTTTTCTACTACCTTTCCAGCTCCACGACCGCCTCCCATTGGAGGTCTAACATTTTTATTCTCTGCCATTTTCCAATTCCTCCTTTGAAAGTTGTGATAAAGCTATTTGCTGATAAGTTTCACATGTTTTTAATAATTCTTCATGCGTTCCTTTTCCTACTATTTTACCTTCATCCAATACTATTATTTGGTCTGCATTCATAATTGTACTAATTCTTTGTGCAACTATTATTACAGTTTTATTCTTTGTATGTTTTTCTAGTTCTTCTCTTAATATTTTATCTGTTTTTAAATCTAGTGCAGAGAAGCTATCGTCAAATACTAATATTTCTGGATCTATTGCAATAGCTCTTGCTATTGATAAACGTTGTTTTTGTCCTCCAGATACATTTCCTCCACCTTGTGCGATTGGATCATTATACTTATCTGGTTTTCCATTTATAAATTCTTCTGCTTGTGCAATTTGTGCAGCTTCTACCATTCTTTCGTCTGAAATATTTTCATCTCCATATTTTATATTAGACTCAATTGTTCCAGAGAATAGAACTCCTTTTTGTGGCACAAAACCAATTCTTTTTCTTAATTCTTTTTGGTTTGCCTCTTTAATATTTATTCCATCTACAAGCAACTCTCCTCCTGTTACATCGTAAAATCTTGGAATTAAGTTTACTATTGTAGATTTACCACTACCAGTACTTCCAATTAAAGCTGTTGTTTCTCCTGGTTTTGCTGTAAATGTTATATCAGATATAACTTCTGTATCTGCATCTGGGTAATGGAATGAAACATCTTTAAATTCTACATATCCTTTTTTATCTTCTTTAAAGTCTTTTGTCTCATCTTTATCTTTAATTTTTGGATCTGTATCTAAAACTTCATTAATACGTCCTGCAGATACCATAGCTCTTGGTAACATTATAGATACCATAGAAATCATTAAGAATGCCATTACTATTTGCATTGTATATTGAATAAATGCCATTACATCTCCAACTTGCATTAATCCATCATTTACATTATGTCCTCCAACCCAAACTATAAGTATTGTTATGCAGTTCATAACAAGCATTAATGCTGGCATCATTATAGTCATTGCTCTATTTACAAAAACTTGTGTTTTCATTAAATCTTGGTTTGCACCGTCAAATCTTTTCTCTTCTCTTTTTTCTGTATTAAATGCACGAATTACTTGGCTTCCTGTTAATATTTCACGAGATACTAAGTTTAATTTATCTACTAATTTTTGTAAGCTCTTAAATCTTGGCATTGCAACAATCATTAATGTAAGAACAATTATTATAATACAAACAACTGCTAAACCAATTATCCAAGCCATAGATGCGTCACTATTAAATAGTACTCTAATAAAACCACCTATTGCTATTATCGGAGCATATACAATTACTCTAAATAAAATTGTAAGTAACATTTGTATTTGTTGTATATCGTTTGTTGTACGTGTTATTAATGATGCTGTAGAAAATCCATTAAACTCTTCTGTTGAGAAGCTTAATACTTTCTTAAATATTTTTTCTCTTAATGTTTTGCCTAATCTTGCAGCAACCCTAGATGATAATAACATTATAGTAACAGCTGATAACATTGTAATTGTTGCTATTCCTAGCATTTGTAGACCTGTTGTAAAAATGTATTCGTTTTGAATATCATCAGTATTTGCTCCTAAGTATTGATATTGCAATTTAACTTCTTGTATAGCTGCTTGCTCTATCATAGAATCTGATAATTTAGCAATCATTGTGTCTATTATATTTGGTAATTCTGCCTCTATTTTATTTATAAACTCTACTTTTTGCTCTTCTGGGAAATCACCAAGTGTTTCTGCTAAAGACATTTTTTCAAAAATTTTCTTTTGAGCATCTGGAAGATTTTCTAGCATAGAACTTTTCATTTGATTTGCTGTTTCTTTATTTGATACGATTTGTTTTACAAGCAATCCATTCATTAAATTAATATTTAATTTTCCTTTTTCTACATTGCTAATATCTTTTATTTTATATGTATTTCCATCTTCTGATAAGTTATATGAATTTAAAATATCATCTTCATTTTCTACAAAACTTAACATTAAATTCATATCTTCTTTACTTACTTCTTCTGGCGCTTCTAAACTAGATAAAGCAAGTAATGGTTTAGCTATAGCTTGATTTAAGCTATCTTGCTCTTCATCACTAATATCTTTTATTTTATATACTTCTTGATTTGCAATCTCTGGATAGTTTTTAACATCTTTTTCGTAATGTTTGCTATCTTCTGATATTATTTCATAATCGTTAAGTATTTTTTCGTCATCATTTGTATATTTTAAAAGGTTATCCATTTGGCTTTTTGCTATATATTCTGGTGCAGAATTTTCTATTCCGCCTTGCTGAATACCCGTATTTACAATTTTAGAAGTATATGTTGGTAATGCTAAATCTGTTGTAGCTTGGACACATAAAAGTATAACAATAACTATTACAGAAATAGCAGATTCTTTTAAGTTTTTTAATACTTTTAACATTGCTTATTCTCTCCTTTTTTGACGTTTTAAACTTTAGAATTTTTTTCTAAAGCTTTTTACATTTAATATAGTAAATCTTTTTATGTCGTTTTTACTCTTTCTTTAAAACTCCATTTTTTATAAAATCAATTTCTTTCAAATAATCTTTTCTTGCTTCAGCTAAATCTTTGTATTTTAATGAAGCTACAACTCTTCTTCTAGTAACTGCTGATAAAATCTCTATTATCAGTTTATACTCTTGCTCGTTTTTTACATTTAATATTTCTTTGTTTTTTTCATAAAGTTCATATAAATTTTGATTCAACTTTTCATTCATAGTTTCTTTTCTTATAAGCATAAAATTATCACTTGTTCTAATATTTCCAAATATTTGCCTAAAAAATTTATTATTTTTCTTTATTCGTCCCATTTTTATTAGATGGTCATATAGACTGGTAAAAACATTTATTATATTTCCATCTTCCTTTTCAATTATCTTTTTCATGTTTTTTTCCATATCGCCCATTTTTAGATTAATTACATATTCGAACAAGTCATCTTTATCCTCAAAATATTGATAAAAACTTCCTCTGGCTATTTCTGCAGTTTCTACAATATTTTTTATAGAGACCTGTTCTATCGGAACCCTTTCAAATTCTTTGTTTGCCGCATCTATAATTTTCTTTTGCTTTTCTTCCGATAGATTTAAAAAAGTATTTGTTGGCATTTTCTCCTCCTTTCATTTGTATTGTATTCTTGAACTTAAAATTTAATATTTACATTGGTGTCTTTTGTTTTTTACTTTCTTTATTTCATTTCAAAATGACACTGTATCATATATTATATATGACACAGTGTCATCTGTCAATTAAAGCTTTGTGAATTTTTTGTGAATTTATTTATATAAATAGATTGAGCAAAGAGTTTACGTCTTTGCTCAGTTTAACTTAATTTAATAATTCTTTAAATTTATTTCCTCTTTCTTCAAAATTCTTAAAAAATCCGTAACTTGCTGCTGCTGGTGAAAATAAGCAAATTGTATCTTTTTTTGTTACTTCCTTTGCTTTTTTCACAGCCTCTTTTAAATCATTCACTAAATAACATTTTTTAGAATTTCCCTTTTCTTCTAACTCCTTATATATTCTTGTACCAGTATCCGGCATTAGAATTAAATTTTCTAAATTTGGCTCATCTAATATAAAGTCTTCTAAATTAGAATAATCTATTTTTCTATCCATTCCACCTAAAATTAGTGTATTTACTTTTTTCAAAGCCTTAATTCCTTCTATTGTTGTTTCTCCTATTGTAGAAATCGAATCATCATAATATGCAACATTATCTTTTGTTGTTACATATTCTAGTCTATGCGCTAAGCCCTTAAATTTCTTTAGGGCTGTTTTAAATTCTTCATTTGATATTTTATATACCTCACTACAAATATAGTATGAAACTGCAATGTCGAAAAAATTATGCTCTCCCATTAAATTTGTTTCGTTCTCTAAAATTTCTATCTTTTTATTATTTATTGTTATGGTTCTATTTTTTATATAATCATTAATACAAATATTATTGTTAATCGTACTATTTATATATTTTTTGCAAGTTTCACCAAAAATTAATATATCTTCATCTTTCTGAAATTTATTAATATTAAGTTTTGCATTAATATAATTTTCAAATGTTTTATAATGATCTAGATGATCTGGGTACAAATCCAAAATTACTGCAATATGTGGTGAATATCTTATAAACTCTAGCTGATGACAACTAAGTTCAAATACTATTTTTGTATCTTCATCTATTTCGTTTATTGCATTAAAGCAGGGAATTCCAATATTTCCTACCAATACAGTATTAGGATAATAGTTTTTTAATATTGTATAAGTAAGGCTAGATGTTGTACTTTTTCCTTTGGTTCCAGTTATTCCTATTATTTGTTCTGATAAAATTTTTATAAATTCTTCAGTTTGTGAAGTTAATTTATCTATATCTATTTTAGATTTATCTGCAACTATCCCTGGACTTTTAAATATTAAATCATATTTATTTAATTCTTCTGTTTTATTTAATTTTTTAGTACCTTCTATTTCTGGCAAATCCTTAGTATCTAAAATTCCTATTTCTTTGCATTTTATATTATTATTTTGTATAAACTGTAATGTAGAAATACCCTCTTTACCAAGTCCCCAAATTGCTATTTTTTTATTTTCTAAATCATCTTTAAATTTATCTAATATTGTGCTTTTCATATTATCTCTCTCTTCTTTAACATTTCTTTATAATGCTCTGGTACATTATTTTCTGAATTATAAAATGTATCATATGTGTTTTCTTTATTTATATATTCTTCATATTTTTTTGTAGTTTTATAATATTTATATAATAGCGGTAATTCCTCATCAGCTTTTTCTATTTTCTTTATAGTCTCACAAATTGCTGTATTTACTTCATCTCTTGAACCTACACATTCAAAAGGTTTGTTTTTTTGTAAACCAGAAAGCATTTCCATTGTTTCTTTTAAGCCTTCTTTTTCTAATAAATCTTCTCCAAATATATTTATCATATCTTGTTTATTCATAAATGGAGATAAAATTATATATACAAATAAACATTTTGGACAATTTGCACACCATTTATTTTCTTTGCTTCCTACATTACAGCTTTTGAAAATACTATAAAACTCAGGTAATTTTGCAAAATGTTTAGCAATTTGATATTCACTAATTGGTCTTAATAAACTGAAATATTCAATTCCGTCTAATATATTTTCTTTTACGTATTCATTAAAATCTTGTTCAAACTCATAACTTTTAGAATATTGATGATTTACTTCTTCTTCATAAATTGTAGATTCATTTGCGCTTGCTTCATTAGATAATACTATGTATTTTTTCTTATTTAAATATGCAACTATAAGTGCTGAAAATGCTACTATAGATGAAAATGGTGTATGACCATTTAAATATCCTTGTTTATTAAGTTCTAACATATTTTTGTCCAATGTTCTTTTTACATAGCATCTTTTATCTTCACCATAACCTGCAACTTCTGCAGTTTCTTCTGTTGCTCCTCTTGGATTTATTACATAACACATATTGTCTTTAAAATCATCTTTAATTACATCTAATGTAACTATAGAATCTTTACCTCCACCAATTGGAACTAAAGCTCCTGTAAATTCATCACTTACATTAATGTCTGGTTTTAATAATTTGTTTTCTCCCGCCGTAATATTCATAAATTCTTCTATATTTGTTTTTATCTCATTTTTATAAAAGAATTCGCCAAGCCCATAGAAATATAACTTTTTCCACCAATCATTTTGTTTTTTACTTAAATATATATTTTTTACTTTTACATTTGGAGAACATGTAATTTTCCAATAGCTTACAAGTTCTACCATTCCTAAATTAAACACCATATTTTCTAGTAGTTCTTTATTAGATGTATTGTTTTTAGATTGCTCCATTTTTGGAATAGTCCATGTTGGATTAAATTTTGAAAGTCCTACTATTTCAAATTCATAAGTTATTTTATATTCATTTTCGTTTTCTTCTATTTTATACCAGTTATATGAAAATTCTGGATATTTTTCTCTTAACTCTAAAAAATTCATCTTTCTCTCCTTTTGAGTTTACTTCTTAAAGGGATTTTAGGACCGTCCCCAAATCCCTCTGTTATTATATTGTAATTGCTTTGCAAAAGCAACTATAATTATACTATTTACTGCAAAGAAAAAAGGAAGAAAACATTTTAGTGTTCCTTCCTTTCTTTGAGGTTTTTCCGTTCTATTCTTCGTCGTCCTCGGTGTAGAGGAATGTCATAACAACTATGGCTATGCAAAACAGCATAACCCCAAATGCCAAGCTTCTTATAACATTACCTGTTATAAAAGCTATTCCAACTGCACCTCCTCCGGCAATCCAGAGCGAAGTACTTATGATCTCTTTTCTTTCCTTCTCAAATGCCTCTTCCATCCGCTCCCAAAAATCTTTCTTCATGTAATAAACCTCCTCAAAGCTTTGATACTTTTAATTATACCATATAATCTGTTATAATTTCAAATTTTGCTACTTCTAGGCTAGCTTTATACAATTCTTATAAATTTACTTTTTCCGAATTGTAAAATTTTTTCTTTTGGTTCTATCATGGTATTTATATCTTCTACAGTTTCTCCATTTATCTTTACACCTTTTCCTATTACCATTCTTTTTGCTTCACTTTTAGAAGATGCAAATCCAACTTTTACAAGTAACTCACAAATGTTTATTTCTTCATTACTTTCTATTTTAAATTCATTTATATCTTTTGGAATTCCACCCTTGGCAACCTGATTATATCTTTCTTCTGCCAAAGCTATTTTATCATCTCCATGATACATTTTTATAATTTCTTCTGCATATCTTTTATGAGCTTTTACAATATCTTCCTTTATCCATTCCTCTGCTTCTTTTATGTCTATGTCTGTTGTTAATCTGAAATATTCCATTAAAACTTCATCTGGAATTTTCATCGCTTTTTCATACACTACTTCTGGACTTTCATCAATTCCAATATAGTTATCTAATGATTTACTCATTTTTTCTTTTCCATCTAGTCCTACCAACAGTGGAAATGTTAAAACAACTTGTCTCTCTTGCCCATAATCTTTTTGTAATTCTCTACCTACTAAAAGATTAAATGTTTGATCTGTTCCTCCAATTTCTATATCTGCGTTTAATGCAACAGAATCATATCCTTGCATTAAAGGATACATAAGTTCATGCATAGATAGTGGTAAATTATTTTCATATCTATTCTTAAAATCATCTCTTTCTAAAATTCTTGCAACAGTATATTTGCTTGTTAATTCTATAATATCTTTAAAATTCATCTTAGAAAGCCATTCAGAATTATATGCAATTCTTGTTTTATCTTTATCAAGTATTTTTGTTACTTGATTAAAATATGTTTCTCCTGCTTTTCTAGTTTGTTCAAATGTTAATGCTGGTCTTGTTTTACTTTTTCCTGATGGATCACCAATCATTCCAGTAAAATCACCTATAACAAATACAACTTCATGTCCCATTTCTTGAAATGTTTTTAAAGCTCTTAAAACTACTGTATGTCCTAAATGTAAATCTGGTCTTGATGGATCTGCACCAAGTTTTATTGTTAGTTTCTTTCCACTTTCTAATTTTTGTTTTAATTCTTCTTCCGAAAATATATCTACTGCTTTTCTTTTTATTATTTCTAATCTATTATCCATATTAATACTCTCTCCATTTCTATTTTAAATTTTAATTGTTTTGATTATATTATATGAATTTTCGTAGAAGAACCCATCGATTATTGTTTTCATTTTAAACGACTGGGTCATAACATCACCTCCTAAAA
>CALXPV010000016.1 GCA_944390295.1 uncultured Clostridia bacterium
ATTAATGGAATAAGTGGAAAAGTTCAAAGTGGTTTAGGAAAACTTGGAAGTATTGCTGGAACTGCAATGAAAGGTGTTACAGCTGCAGTTGGTGCGACCTCAACTGCTTTAGCAGGATTAGGATCAGCATCAGTAAGTTCTTATGCAGATTTAGAGCAAAATGTTGGTGGTATTGAAACACTATTTAAAGGTAGTGCTGATAAAGTAATAAAGAATGCAGAGAATGCTTATAAAACCGCAGGAATGAGTGCTAATCAGTATATGGAAACTGTTACAGGATTTAGTGCTAGTTTATTACAAAGTTTAGGCGGAGATACAGATAAAGCAGCTGATGTTGCAGATATGGCTCTTACAGATATGGCAGATAATGCAAACAAAATGGGAACATCTATGGAGTCAATACAGTATGCTTATCAGGGTTTTGCTAAACAAAATTATACAATGTTAGATAACCTTAAATTAGGTTATGGTGGAACTAAAGAAGAAATGGAAAGGTTACTTTCTGATGCTCAAAAAATAACAGGTGTAAAGTATGATATTAGCAATCTAAATGATGTATATCAAGCGATTCATGTTGTTCAAGGGCAATTAGGAATAACAGGTACAACTGCAAAAGAAGCAGCATCCACTATTTCTGGTAGTGTTAGTTCTATGAAATCTGCATTTGATAACTTTTTAAATGGCAGTGGAACAATGGATCAACTAGTTGAAACCGGAATAACTGCGATACAAAATATTGTAAATGCAGTTGGACAACTATTGCCTCAATTAATGCAAAGTCTTTCTGATGCAACACCACAAATAATAGCAGGAATAAATCAAATATTTCCTCAAATTTTAGATTTAATAATGACAAATGCACCTACTTTGATATCCACAATTGGACAGGTATTAATGGCATTGGTACAATCTTTATTACCATATATGCCACAATTATTAAATATCGCAATGCAATTAATACAATCATTTATTACTGGATTAATAACTATGTTACCACAGATAATTCAAATGGGTATGCAACTTATAACACAGTTAATTTTAGGAATAGCACAAATGCTGCCACAGTTAATACCACAAGCCATAAATGCAATAATAACAATTGTGAATGGCTTATTAGACAATATAGATATGTTAATAGATGCAGCAATTCAACTAATTTTAGGATTAGCCGATGGTTTAATTAATGCACTTCCAATATTAATTGAAAAAGCACCAGAAATTATAATGAAGTTAGTGACAGCATTAATTAAAAATGCCCCAAAGATATTAGAAGCAGGAGTACAATTAATTGTCAAATTAGTTGAGGGTGTTGGAAGTGTTTTAGGAAAATTAGGACAAATGGCAGGTACAATTATTCAAACTATATGGGATGGTTTGAAATCATTACCTAGCAAAATGCTTGAAGTCGGAAAAAATCTGATTCAAGGTATTTGGAATGGTATTAGTAATGCTGTAGGTTGGCTATGGGATAAAATTAGTGGATTTTGTAGTGGAATTGTAGATAAAATAAAAGGATTTTTTGGTATTCATTCTCCATCTAAAGTTTTTGCTGATGAAGTAGGAAAATTTTTGGCATTAGGATTAGGAGAAGGATTTGATGATAATCTTGGAAAAGTATATAAAAATATGCAATCTGCAGTAGATTTTGAAACACAAAAATTAAGTGCTAATTTAAGCACAACAGCAACTAATAATAAATTATTTACAGCTAATATTTTAATGAAACCTAGTGATATTTATCTAGATAGTA
Source organism: uncultured Clostridia bacterium (assembly GCA_944390295.1). GTDB lineage: Bacteria > Bacillota > Clostridia > TANB77 > CAG-508 > Merdicola. The sequence goes on from CALXPV010000016.1 coordinate 1,751, forward strand.
CAAAAGTAGGTAGAGCAGTAACACCTGCTGTAACTAAAACTTTAAGAGGGGCAGGTGCTTATTAATGTATATTAAATGGAATAATAAAAAATATAAATTAATAGGTTCTGTTGATATGACACAAAGTAGTCAAGAAGTAACTTACTCAGATTTTACTGTAGATTTTTCAAAAGCTACAATAGATGATTTACCATATGCACAACAAGAAGTTAATGTATATAATGATGACGATACAATTAAGTATATGGGCTTTGTAAGTGATTATAAACTACCAGAGCTAAAGAAAATTAAGACACCAGAGAAAGAATTAAGTTTAACATTATTTAGCCCAAGACAAATGGCTACAAAGAAAACAGTAACGATAAATAGAACAGATACAGTAGAAAACTTAGTAAGACAAGCTTTAGAACCTTTATTTGTTGAAGGCTTTTACATTAAAGAAATGAATATATCAAGACAGGCAACTACAGTTAATTTAATTAGTAGAACAGTAGAAGAAGTTCTAAATTATTTTTCTAAAAGGTTTGAATTATATTGGAATATAGATGAGCTAAAAGGAATTACAGTTAATTCTATACAATATCAATTTTCAAAAAATGTTAAAAAGAAAATAAACATAAAAAATTATAAACAAGAAATAAACGGATTGTTGAGTATATCTCCTACAATAACAAACTTAGATTATGCAAATATAATTAATGTAAAAAACGCAAGAATATTTTATGAAATGGATTCTATAATGAACGTTACATTAAACAACGGAGATAGATTAGATTTTGAAAATCCAATTGACATATCTACAGATACTTCAAAACGAATTTATGAAGCTATCTATTGCCAAGGTAGTGCAGTATCAGCTAATCCATTAATAATTCATTATAGTAATAAAATTGCACAAATTTTAAATGTTGTAGATTATAATTTACCAGACAAACAGACTTTTACTGACATAGGTAAAGACGATAGCGATGGAAAATTATTTACGCTTACTATGGATAGTACATTTAAGAATTTAGCAACAGGAATTACATATAAAGGAGAAGATACTATAACAATTACGCGAATAGTATCTGATAGTGCATTAAGGTATGCTAATATGAAATTGCTAAATTGGGAAGAAATAAATAAAATGCAAGGTGTTATTACGCCAAGCGGTCAAATTGAAAAAATACTAGATGTTGATAGTGGTTGGTTTACAGAGTCTGAAATGGTTAATTATGTAAGAAGCTACTTTGGAATAAACAATAATTATACTAATCAAATAACATTAAAATATGATAAGCCAAATGATTTAGAAGTAGGAGATAGAATAGATATAGATTTACCCGAATATTTTACTTCAGGAGAATATGTAATAACTAGTATTAAAGAAAGTAAAGAAGGAACTAATCCTTCTAATTTTTCTGTTGAACTAAGAAATACTGCAATAGTTGAGAATTATATAGACTTATTTAGATCTAGTGCAGATGCAGAAGAGAATGATAGTCAAACTCAAGTAGAATACTTATGTGAATATTCAACAGAAGGAATTAAAGAAATTCATACAGTAGAGTTAACAGATAATGATAGAAATCACACATTAAACTTTGGTTTAAATAGATAGGAGCAAAAATGAAAATATCTAATGAATTTGTAAAGATACGAACAGGTAAAAAAGAAAAAATATTTAGAAATTTAATATTAAACAATTATATTAAGCTATTTGCGGATAGCTTTTTGCAATTTAAAGATAAAACTTTAAATGCTTGTTTAATTAATTTTACACACACAAACGAAATAACAGAAGATTCAACATCTATGCAATATGATTTAGCTATAATTGCTGATAGTAGAGATATTTATCAAAAAAATTCTTCAACTGAGATAACAACAGAGTATCATTATAGAAGACAAATTAATGGACAAGATATTTATTTATCAGATGAATACAAGCAATGGTTTGGTTCTATTATTAAAGACATAGGATTTGCACATTATGATTATGGTACACAAGAATATACTTTATATGCATATTTAGATGTAAGTGCTTATAATGTTGTGTTACAAGAAAATCAACCACTTGCTGTTGTAAGACAAGACAAAGTAACAAGTGATTATAGTTTTTGGAGCAATAGCCCTCGTGTTAATGCTCCTTTTCATTTATCTGTAGATGGATTTAAAGATATAGTAGGATTTGAAGCAACATATTATTATCCCCGTTTATATAGTATAGGATTTGGAGAACTACCATATTCTCTACAAAAAGAGTATTTAGTAAATGAGTTAGATATCTATCAAAATAATAATATTATTTCGATAGATGGAGTACAAGGAAATTATCTAAGTGATACTTTATATATGTCTTCAGATATATTAATGTCAGAAGATTTATTTATGCAGGAAGCAACTTGGAGATATTTAGTATATACTTTCCATCTTTGGAAAAGAGAAAATCCAGAGTCAGATAATTATATAGACTCTGGATTAAATTATGCACAATTTATTGAATTAAGACAACATGGAAAATTAGATTTAAGTATCAAATATGAAAGGAATTAATTATGCAAGAAATAGATTTTGAAAATAAAAAAACTAGTTTAAGTGCAGAAACTTTTTCGGCATTTCAGAGAAATATAAAAGATGCTTTTAAAAATTATAAAACAGGAGAATTAACAATAAATCAAGACGTTATAAAAAATGGAAATTTAGCTTATGTAAGTTTAACTAAAGATGAAAATAATACAGTTAATTTGAGTTTAAGATGGAATGTAGATTCTAATAATCCAATTAAAGCTAATACAGATTATAGAATTGCTTATTTGCCACAAGAATTTAGACCAGCAGTAAATTTTGTTTATGGTGGTGCTAGAGCAGAGAGTCCTTATGGAAACGCTACTTTTGTTATTGCAAAAGAAGATGGAAGAATTGTAATTACTGCTTCTCAAGTTAGTAAGATTATTGCAATATCAGCAACTTTTAAAGCTCAAGGAGGAATAGAAGTATGATAGATAAAATTTTGTATCAAAATAAACAAGCTTTTCAAAATGATAAAGATATTCCCGAAAATCAAAAAGTTACTGATTTGAACATGAATGAAATAAAAAAAGTAGTTAATAACAATGCAGAAGAACTAAATTCTACAAACGAAAAAGTTGCTTTAGGATTTAAATCAGCTTTTACATATAAAGGTTCTGTAAACACATATGAAGACTTGAACTCTATAGAAGCAATTAATGGATATATATATACTGTAAATGACGAAGGAAAAAATTATGTGTACAATGGGCAAAATTGGATTGAATATAATGTGAATATAAATATAACATCTATTCAAAAAGAGGTAAATGAACTAAACAATAAAATAAATGCAATAAAAACAATAAAATTTGAAAGTTCAACAATTACAACAGAGAATGAAATCAGTCAAAATACAGATTATGAGGTTCCTCAATATTCTTTAAACACTGATTCTTTATCAATTTATTTTGAAGGAAATAAATTAATAAAAAATATAAATTACATAGAAGTTGATACAACACATATTCAATTCAAAGATTGGGATGTGCCTGTTGGAAGTAATTTAGAAATTATAATTAGGAAGGAGGAAGAATAATGAGCGAACCTCTTATCTTAACACTAAAGAAAAAAATTGCAGAATTAGAAAATAAGAGTGCCATACTGGCTATAAGTACTACGCAGCAAAATACAAAAACTAGCGAAGAAGTAATGATTAACTTTAATGAAATTAACGAAATAAAGGGAGAAGACTTAGAATTAAGTGGAAACACTATAATCTGCAAAAAAAGAGGCTTTATTATAGTAAGTTATAAAATTCTAATCGATTCGGATTTTGGAACTGGAAATAATATTATTATAAGATTGTATAAAAATGATGTGGAAATGCAAAGAACTACATTCAGACCAGGGGACGCTAGAGCACAGACGATTCAATCTGAAGCAAGGCTTTTAGAAGTCACAGAAAATGACGTTCTAAAATTAGGATTTATAAACTACTCTTCAAACTGTATTATAGGTTCTGGCGCAAGAAGTTATGCAAACTCAATTAATATATTTTATTTATAAAAAAATATTAAGAATGATAAAAAGAACATTAATAAGTTTAATACTGTTAATGTTCTTTAATTTATTTATGTAGGAGAAGAATATGAGCGATAAAAAAATAGGAATAATAATAACATTAGCAATTATTGTATTTGTTCTACTATTAGGAAATTTGGTTATAAGTATAAGACAAGAATTAGATTATAATATGCGTAAAGAAAGTGGCAACGAACGCTGGTTACAAGTAGAAAACAGAATTTTACAAATAGAAGAAAAAGTTAACGAGGTGCAAGAAAATGGAAGAAATTCTTAATATAGTTGGAAATTATACTGTTTCAGCAATAATCGTAGGATTGTTTATATGGGACTGGATTTCAAACAAAAAGAAAATAGCAGACACAATAGAACAAAACGCACAATGTTTAGAAGAAATAAAGAAAACAAATGAAAATACATCAGTTTCATTAGAGTTATTAAAACAACAGATGGAAAAAACAGATAACAAAATAGATAAACTGTTGGAAGAAAGGAAGTGAGAGTTATGGAAATAACAGTAGCAATAATAATAACAGCATTAACATTAGTTGCTGGTCAAATAACTAAATTAACAAGCATAGACAATAAGTGGATACCTTTGCAGAACATAATAATTGCAGTAATTGCTTCTATTGTTTGCATTGTATTTAAAGTAGAAAACATGGGAATATTAGAAACAATAGTAACTTGTGTGTTCGGAACGATGAGTGCTGGAGGTATAGCAGATTTAGGAAAAATAACTGAAAAGGAGGAATAGACATGGACGAAGATTATCAAGGAGCAGAATTTGAAGATGTGACTGTTGGAGAAGAAATTGTAAAAGGAGATGAAGAATAATGAATTTACAAGAATTTGGAAGTTGGGGGCTAAAACAAAAAAGTGTTGCGAATCCAGCACCTAATAATAAATACAAAGGACAATGTGTTTCTTTGATACAACAGTATCTATATAGAGTATTTGGAAAATCTTTCAAAGCATATGGAAATGCGAAAGATTGGGCTACAAATTATCCAAAAAGTTATTTTACAAAATTATCTAAATCTACTAAATTACAAGCAGGAGATGTATTAGTTTATGGTTCAAATTATGGAGGAGGATATGGGCATATCGGTTTAATTGATTGTAACAATAAATGGTATGATCAAAATGGAGTAAAAAAGAAAGCCATAGGTTATAAAGATAAACCATTTTCAGGATATGTTTGCGTATTAAGACCAAAAAATCAAGATAAACTTGGTCTTAATTCAAATTATAAGGTAGGTTCTACTTATACATTAAATACAAATGTTAAGGTTAGAGCAAAAGCTGGAACAGATGAAAGACGTAAAAAAACAAGTGAATTAAGTGCAGATGGAAGAAAACATGCACTAAAACAAGAAAACGCAACATTAAAAGAAGGTACAAAAGTAACAGTCCAAGAAGTAAAAACAGTTGACGGAGATACTTGGGTACGTATTCCAAGTGGTTGGATATGTGCAGTTTATAACGGAGATAAATATTTAAAATAAGTAGAAGAGGTGTAGTGTATTGTTTATGCTACACCTCTTTTTTTGTTCTATAATTTAGTTTAATGTACTTTAATTTATTAAAATGTAGTTTACAAATTTTAAATGATGTGCTAAAATAACAATATACGACAATATTCTACGAAAATATTACAAATATTTTTCATGTATATGTTAAATATTTTACATTTTATGAATATTTGTTGACACAAATGAATAAAATTATTATTATATAAAAAAAGAGAGATAAGGAAATTATTCCTTATCTGATATGTGTGTATTAGCGGATGAACTTTTGATATTGTTTAGTGGCTTTATCAGAAGTTCTATTTTTTTACCAGTTTTAAATTTTATGAGACAATTATCTATAGAACATCTATGTACTAAAAATGCTATAACTAACAATATTAGAATAACTGATAAAGTGATGACTAAGGCTGTTAATAAAATATTCAAATTAATTGTTCAACTCCTTCCTACTAGATTTACACCTGCAGTCATAAGAAAGCGGGTGCATAAATCAATAGTTGAATTGCATATAGTAAACAACTACTAATTTATGCACCCAACTTAGAAGGAGCGCGTCCTCAAATACACTTGTGCATATAATATCAAAAAAACGGGAATTATGCAATATAAAATAGAAAAATCTGGAAGAAAATAAAATTAAAAATAATTCGACAAATTTCACGATACAAAGTAAACATAAAATGTTATACTATCTTTAAAGGAGATGGTAAATATGGATATGAAAACTACATATCAAAAATCTCTACAAATGATAAAAGAATTAAATGTAAAAAACAAAAAGGAGTATAGAAAATTAGTAAGAAATTATTTAATTTTAAATTTTGAAAGTTTAAAATACATAAGTCAAACAAAAAGTTTTAGAAAAATCAAAAAAATGGCTAAAAATACGTAAATTCAGCCATATAATTTCATTATTCACGAATAAAAATGCCTTAGAATTGATTCTCGTAGCAATCCTTCTGAAACACACTAATACCAACACTTTCCAGCATATTATATTAGCATTTTGAAAAAATATTAGTATGGAAAGTTATTTTAAAGAAAGTAAAAAAGAATTTATAAAATATATTAAGAAAAATCCATTTTGTACTTTAGAAGAATGGGACAATTATGCAGAAGAAAATAGATATTATTCATCAATAACTTTAATGTCTCACATTTTTAGTGATGATACATGGGAATTAATAAAAAAGAAAGATGTAGATCCCTTTCAATATCTAAAAGAATTATACATCATCATGCCAGATAAACCATTACATTTTATAAAAAACATTATTAGATATAATAATAAAGAGGCACAGAATGAACGAGGTTGAAGAATTACGAGAGAAACTGCATAATGCAATAGAAGAATATGGGCTTAATTCAGAAGAAGTATACAAAATAAGCATTGAAATGGATAAATTACTTAACAAAAGAGGATATAACGAAAAAAATTTAATGTATAATAAATATCTAGAATCTATGTTTGAATTAAGAAAAATATCAAAAATTTTTAACGAATTTCCTTCTGTTAACGAATGGAACAAATATGCAAAAGAAAAGTATTTATTAAATTCTGAGAGCTTAAAATATATAAGTGGTTTAAATTGGCACAAATTAAAAGATAAGATAAAAAAGGAAATGAAAATAAAAAAATAATTTTTTTGCGCAGTGTTTACAAGGCATTGTGCTTTTTTTGTCGAAAATGGATTTGCAATAGTATTTTTCGCTATTTATAATATAAAAAAAGAGATAGCCGTCTCGCAAACAAAACTATCTCTTAAAATTCTGTTACACTTAATAAGTGTATATATAGTATACCTTATTGAGTTGTAAAATTCAAGGAGGAAGATACTATGGAAAAAGAATTGTTAAAACAGGTAAGTAAGGACGTAGAACGAAATATAAAACTAATTGAAACAATGTTTTATAAAAGTAAAGAAGAAGGATTTAATAAGGAAGAATCCATAGAGAATATTTATGAATTTTATGGAATAAAAAAGTATGCAATAGATAATGCAATAGGAGAAAATTTGAACATATATAAAGAATATTAGAAAGGCTTAATTGTTATAAAACATCAATGCAAAGGGTCAATAAATAAATGTCAAAAGTTACAAAATATAAGATTTTTGACCATCGGTACCATGAAGAGCATAGCAAAGCTATGCTTTTTTGTTTTTTGAACTGGTGGGACTCGAAAAGGAGGGTCTAAGTTTTGTGTCAGTTAAGGCTGACACGAAACTTAAGACAAAAATAGTCCTGTGGACTATTTTTACGACGCGGCCCGAAGGGGAGTTCCCACCATCGGTACCATGAAGAGCATAGCGAAGCTAGGCTTTTTTTGTTTTTTGAACTGGTGGGACTCGAAAAGGAGGGTCTAAGTTTTGTGTCAGTTAAGGCTGACACGAAACTTAAGACAAAAATAGTCCTGTGGACTATTTTTACGACGCGGCCCGAAGGGGAGTTTCCACCATCGGTACCATGAAGAGCATAGCGAAGCTATGCTTATTTTTTTGAACTGGTGGGACTCGAAAAGAAAGGCATAAGTTATATGGAAACAAAAAAACTTGATATTATGTAAAACTCATGATATAATATTTTATGTAATCCTATGTAGCAGGAGAAAAAATAGCTACAGGTAACATTTTTAGATGCTAATTCATTTAAAAGAGAAGGAGAAGTATTTATGGGAACACGGAAAGAAAATGTAATCACATATTCTAAAGAAGCGAAAGAGATTGTGGAACAGTGGCTTCACAAAACAGGCTTGAGTTTTTCAGACTTTCCTATTATTTTGGAGAAAGTTGGAGTAAAAACTCCAATAGAAATTGTAGGAAACGAAAGAAAATTGCTGGAATGCAGTGGGGAATATGAATGTTTGCTTGGACTGTATTTAAAGGAAGACGGAGATCTTCCGTACGACCAGATTTATATCAGCCGGGAAGGAGTGAGCACATATTATAATGTAATTAAATGTGGCACAAATCCGGAAATTTGGTGTGACACTACATATAAACATGTAGGAAAGAAAGGTTTAAGAAGTTCATATAGACCCACCTTTTGGAGGAAATCTCTCAAACTCGAAGATGGAAAAACATTTAATATGCTGATGTCTTTTCCGGAAGATGAGAACTTCGGCTTTAAAAAAGCAGATGAAATCGAAGAATATCTGCTTGGAATCGCACATGTAAATCCTTCCGAAATATACAAGGATGTTATAAAAATCCTTGGCTTTTCGGAAGAAGAGGTAAAGTCTTCTACGATAGAGATGTCGTATGAAGCTGAAGATAAAAACAAAAAAATTGCCGACATTCTGCTGAAAGAAGGAGAATGGCAGAAATATGCGATTATCGAGAAAAGTGGAGAAGCCTTCCAGGTCTCTAAGGATGGGGAGAAAAAGTATATCTCTCCAGATGGCATCACAATCGAAGGTAATGCCAAGAAGATTGAACTTCGTATCGAGGCGGCGAACGAAGACGCAATCCTTAAAATGGATTTGCGGTCGATTATCTTCCGTGTAAAAGAGAAATGGCAGCAGATTATAAACGAATGCTGGCCAAAATAAAAACCATAAAAACAAAAAAAGAAAAAATGATGACATGTTTAAATGTCATCATTTTTCTAGCTAAAAAACAATTTAAATCATATAACAACCTATTTTTTTTAATAAATATAGTAAAATAATTTAAAAAATGATAATATTATAAAAAATTTAATCTAAGAAGAGGTAAAAAATGAAAAATATAATATGCACATCAAATGGAATTATAGGAACAAAATTTCCAAAAGAATTTATAGAACAAAGGATTAAAGGGAAAAAAGTAATAGTAATAGATAATGGAACATATGGAACAAGAAATTTTGATGAAAGAGAAAAAAATAGAGCAAAATTTATAGAATATGGTGCAATAAAATCTGATTTACTCACAATTAATAACGAGAATGTAAAAAATATATTAAATTATGATATTTGCTATATGATGGGTGGAAGCATTGCAAATTTACTAAAAATGATTCAAGAAACAAAAATAAAAAATGTATTAAAAGATTTCTTAAATTATGGAATGTATATTGGTGAAAGTTGTGGAAGTATCATATTAGATGAAAATGTAGAATGGTATTTTGATTTAAAAAGAGGAACAAAGCCAAAATATGATGTTTATTTTGAAAGCTATGAGGGTTTAGGTTTTATAGATGAGCATATATATCCACATTATGATAAAGAAAGCGAAGAAGGAATAAGAAAAATAAATTTATATAAAGAAAAAATAAAAGGTTTAAATGATACAGAATTTTCAGAATTTTCAGATAATAAAATAACAGTAGAAATGGCATGTTCAATAAATGGTATGATTGCAAGCAGTCAAGGAGAAGAAGAATTCCTAAGTGATAGAGGATGGGAGATAATGTTAGAATTTCTAAAAAACTATGATGTATTAGTTTGGGGAAGAAAAACATTTGAAAGTGTAATGACTTGGGGAGCTGAATATACAAAAGACTTACAAAATATAAATATGATAATACTAAGTAGTGATTCTGATAAAAAATCAAACCCAAAAAATATATTTTATGCAGAATCAGTAGAGGATTGCCTAAAAATTGCTAAAGAAAATAATTTCAAAAAAATATTTATATCAGGTGGAGCAAAAACAAATACAGTATTTTTAAGGCAAGGAATAGTAGATGAAGTAATAATAAATTATAATCCTGTAATTGTAACAGATGGAATTAATTTATTTACAGAGGAAGATTTAATTAAGAAATTAGAATTAAAAAATATTATAAGAGAAAAGGAAGATTTAGTACAAATTAGGTATGATGTAAAAAAGGAGGATTAATTATGGAATATAAATATGATAAAAAAATAGATAAAGATCAATTAGAAAGTTTATTTTCTTCTGTTGGTTGGCAATCTGCTAAATATCCAAATAGATTACAAAAAGCAATAGAAAATAATGATTATGTAATAAGTGTATGGGATAGCAATGATTTAGTAGGATTACTTGCTGCACTTTCAGATGGATATATAAATGTATTTTTAACATATCTATTAATAAAACCAGAATATCAAAAAGAAGGAATAGGAACAAAATTAATGAATAAATTTCTAGAAGAATTTAGTGGGTTTGGGAGAAGAATAGTAACTACAGAATTAGATAAAGAAAAATTTTATAATAAATTTGGAATTAAGACAAATGGAATATGTATGATAAATAGGGATTGGCAAAATGATAATATTTAAGTCGAAATACAAATAAAACAATAATAAATTATTGACAAACAATAACAAAAGAAGTAAAATACCTGTATAAAATATTTTATGGAGGTATTTTATTATGCGAAAAAGTAATATTTTTATAGTAGCATTAATTTTTGCAATTTGGAGTGTAGTATTATTTTATGGAAAACAAATAGGATTATCAATGATTTTATTTATTGCACCATTATCATATTATTTAGTACATTTATTAGAAAAAAATAATAAAATAAAAAATCAAAGAGCAAAGATATTATTAATTCCAATAATATTGTTAGCTAGTACATATTTAATATATAATAATCAATTTTTTAATAATTTAAATTTAATAATTATTCCATTTTTAATAATTGTTATGTTAGTTTCAATGTTTACAAAAAAATTTAATACTGAAATATGGATAGAAAAAGCAGTAGGAATGTTGTTAGATCCAATTGCATATTGTAGTGAAACACTTAAAAAAGTGAAAATGGCATTTTTAAGAAAGTTTAAAATAAGAAGCAATGAAAAAAATGGAAGTAATACTAAAAAAGTATTTAAAGGAATATTAATAACAATTCCAATAGCATTGATAATTATAGGAATGTTAGCATCAGCAGATACTGAGTTTAGCAATGCATTATCAAGCATAGTAACAGTTTGTGCTAAAGCTTTAGGAAATATTAAGTTTATAGAAATAATTGCAAGAGTTGGAATTACAGTAATTGTTTTTATATATTTAGCAAGCTTCTTTGATAACTTAGTTTCAAAATTTAAGATTGAAGAGGAAGAAAACGAATCAAAAACATTAAAAGACAATACAACAATAAAAATTTTGATTACAACACTAAATATTATTTATTTAATTTTTGCGATTATTCAAATTAAAGCAATAATGGTAAAAGATATTAATATCAACTATGCAAATTATGCAAGACAAGGATTTTTCCAATTAATGATAATTTCTGTAATAAATTTAATTATGATTTTAATTGCTAAAAGAAAAGACTATAAAGATAATAATTATACAAATAAAATGTGCTTATTTATGATTTTCTTTACATTTATATTAATAATAACATCTGCAATTAGAATGTATTTTTATGAACAAGCATATGGATATACATTTTTAAGACTTGCAGTATATATTGCACTGTTTACAGAAGTAATATTATTAATACCAACTATTTTATATGTATTAAACAAGAAAAAACATCTTATAAAAACATATTTTTCAATTATTGTAACTATATATGTAATTATAAACTTAGTAAATATAGATAATATAATAGTAAGTAGAAATGTTACAAGATATTTAGAAACAGGAAAAATAGATATGGCATACATAGAAAATAGTACTGGAACTGATGCAGTAAAACAAATTATTAGAATCTTAGAATCAGATAAAGATGAAAATGGAACAAAGCAAATTGCTTCAATTTATTTAGTAAATACATATGAAGATTTAAAAAATGAAAATACTGATTTTAGAGATTTTAATATTTCAAAAGCTATAGCCAAATATTTAATAGAGGAAATTAAATAAATTTTATATATACAAGTATGTGAATAAAATATATTTCATACTTGTGTTTTTATGTAAACTATGGTAAAATATATAAGGAAAATTTTGGGGAGGAAAATAATGAAAAATAAAGGAAATGTAAAAAGTGTACTAAAAAAATTATATAAATTATTAGAAGGAAAACAAAAGCGAAATTTTATTATAATAATTATAATAATGATTGTATCTGCTGGACTTGCACAGTTAACACCAAAAGCAATTGGTTGGCTTACTGATGATATATTAGTAGAAAAGCAAGTAGATTTTATTAGAGTAGTACCATTTTTAATTTTTATATTAGTTGTAAATGTAGTAAATGAAGTTATAAAAATTTTAAGAAGAGTAATGGTAGAAGATACTGCAACAAGAACAGAGAAAAAAGCTAGAGGAATAGTAATAAATTCTTTATTAAAAGCACCTTTATCATACTTTAGGGAAAACATGACTGGAAATATTCATGGAAGATTAAATAGATGCTTAGAGGGAACAGTTAAATTAGAAAAATTACTTTTTATGGATTTTGCACCTGCAATATTTAACAGTATTGCGGCAATTATAACAATATTTATAACACTACCAATTTCATTAGCCTTGCCAATGTTACTTGTTATTCCAATAGGAATTGCAATAGTTTTTAGACAGATAAGTACTCAAAAAGGAATAAGAGTTGAATTATTAGAAACAAAATCTGCAATGGATGGAACAATTGTAGAATTATTAAATGGTATAGAAGTAATAAGAATAACAGATAGTGTTGATTTAGAAACAAATAGATTTAATAATAAATCAGAATTTTTAAGAAAAAAAGAAATGAAGCATCATAAGCAAATGGCTAAATATGACTGTTTAAAATTTATAAACCAAGCAGTTTTTACAGTTCTTATAATAGGAATTTCTACATGGCTTGCAACAAAAAATGTAATTACTGTTGGTAGTGTTTTAACAGCATATTTATGTTTTACACAATTAACAAAACCATTAGAAGAATTGCATAGAATATTTGACGAATTATCTGAATGTACTGTTTTGGCTACAGATTTCTTTAAAATGATAGAATTACCAAATGACTTTTCATATGAAAAAATAGATAAAACTAATTTAAAACAAATAGAGGGAAAAGATATTGTAGAAATAAAAGATTTAACATTCTATTATAATGAAAATAAAGAAAAAATAATATTAGATAAATTTAATTTGGAAATTAAAGAAGGAATGTTTTTAGGTATTGCAGGACCAAGTGGATGTGGAAAATCCTCTCTTATTAAAGCAATTTGTAAACTAGAAAAGGGAGATGGAAAGATATATATAGATGGTAAAGATATAAACTATTTAACAAGAAAAGATATTTCAAATATTATTGCATTAGTACCACAAAGTCCATTTTTAATTGCAGGAACAATATATGAAAATATTTGCTATGGAATAGATAAAGAAGTTACAATGGAAGAAGTAGAAGAAGCTGCTAAAAAAGCATATATTTATGATTATATAAATAATTTACCAGATAAATTTAATACAGTAATAGCAGAAGGTGGAAATAATTTATCAGGTGGACAAAGACAAAGAATAGCCATTGCAAGAATTTTTTTAAGAAAACCAAAAATCTTAATATTAGATGAAGCTACTTCAGCGCTAGACAATACATCAGAAAGACATATACAATTAGAAATAGAAAAATTGCAAAAAGAAAACAATATAACAATTATTTCTATAGCACACAGATTAACAACATTAAAAAATTGTGATCAAATAATTGTTTTAAATAAAGGTAAAATCGAACAAAACGGTAAATACAATGAATTGATAGAACAAGAAGGAATATTTAGCGACATGTATTATGGAAAATTAAAATAGCTATGTTTTTACATAGCTATTTTTCGCTTTACTGTACATGGATTACCAACTGCAATAACATTTGATGGAATATCTTTTGTAACAACACTTCCAGCACCTATTATAGAATTATCACCAATTGTAATACCTGGTAAAATTACAACATTACCACCAATCCAAACATTGTTTCCAATAGTAATTGGTTTTGCATATTCTAACCCAGAATTTCTTATTTCAACATTTTCAGGGTGTCCTGCTGTATATAATCCACAGTTTGGTCCAAGCATAACATTATCACCAAATTTTACAGTAGTTGTATCTAATATTACTAAATTATGATTTGAATAAAAGTTTTCTCCCATTTCTATATTATATCCATAATCACAAAGAAAAGGTTGCTCTATAAAAGGTTTTGTATGCACATTTGGCAAGATTTGTTCAAGCAATGCATATTTAGTTTCCATATCAGATGGTAAAGTATTGTTAAATTTAAAACATAAATCTTTTACTTTAAAACGTTCATTTATTAATTCATTATCATTACTAGCATTATATAACAAGCCCCTTTTGGCTTTTTCTTTCTCAGTCATAAAAACCTCCATAAAATAATATTAAAAAAATTTTAACATAAATAAAATATTATTGCAAAAAATAAAATTGTACATAGTAAAAATTTGAGATAAAATATATAGGATAAAATTAATATAAACAAGGAGGAGAATATGAGCAGTACAATTGTTGGACTATTAATTCCTTTTTTAGGAACAGTATTAGGGGCTTCTTTAGTGTTTTTTATGAGAAAAAAGGAATTAAATAAAAAAGTACAAAAATTATTACTAGGTTTTGCAGCAGGGGTAATGATGGCAGCTTCGATATGGTCTTTATTAATGCCAGCTTTAGAAATGACAGAAGGAAGATTTGCTTGGGTTCCAGTCGCTATAGGATTTTTAATTGGAATTATATTTTTATTAGTATTAGATACGTTAATTCCACATCAACATTTAGAAGCTGAAAAGTCTGAAGGACTAGAATCAAATTTAAAGAAAAGTACAAAATTAGTATTGGCTGTTACTATTCATAATATACCAGAAGGAATGGCAACAGGAGTTGTATTTGCTGGGGCATTAATAGGAAATACAAGTATGACATTAGCAGGAGCTATTGTACTTGCAATAGGAATGGCAATTCAAAACTTTCCAGAAGGTGCAATAATATCTATGCCATTAAAAGCAGAAGGTATTTCAAAGGGAAAAGCTTTTTTATATGGTGCATTTTCGGGAATAGTAGAACCAATATCTGCAATATTTGCAATTGCTTTTACACATGCAGTAATTCCAATACTTCCATATATTTTATCTTTTGCAGCAGGAGCAATGATATATGTAGTTGTTGAAGAATTAGTACCAGAATCACAAGCTGGTGACCATAGTAATATTGGAACTATTGGGGTTGCATTAGGATTTATAATTATGATGATTTTAGATGTAGCGTTAGGATAAAAAAACACAGTTATTTATATAACTGTGTTTTTAAAATTCTATTTTTATACCAAATTGATTTAAAATATCATGTAATCCTTGATTAATTTCTTCTCTAGAATAATTTGATGCTTCTAAAGTTTCATCATTAAATTTATTTAATTTATCATAAAAATTTAAAGCGACTGATAAATGCTTTGTATTTGTTACATCTATTTTATCAAATAAAAGATTTTCTGCTTCATTTATTTTTCCTTCAGCCAAAAGTAAATTTAATTCATTGTGTAAACTGTCAGCAGTGGAATTTACTATATTCTCTGGCAAATATTCTGTATTAGCTTGATTCAAAAATACTCTAGATAAAAATTCAACCAAATCATCAATTTGATCTAATAACCAATCTTTCTTATACATAGTATACTCCTTTCAGTAAAACATTTTAACATTTATAGTAATATAATACAAGAAATTAAGAAATAATTAATTTGATTTTTTTATGTATTATAGATATAATGTTAAAAAAAATATAGGAGGATACTTAGATGAGATGCCCTAGATGTGGAAGTGAAAATATATCGAGCATTGTAAATACAGATACACATACTAAAGGTTTTGATGGTGGAAGCGCTTGTTGTGGATATCTATTATTTGGATGGCCAGGTGTTTTATGTGGATTATGTAATACAGGAGATACTAAAACAACAACAAGAACAACTAATATTTGTAATAATTGTGGTCATAGATTTTAATGAAAAAAAGCACACAAAGAAAAATATGGGCTTGGTCAATGCGACTTGGAAATAGATGTGGGTGCCATCAAAGAGAAGATAGAAGTTTTAAAATAGGAGAATTTCAATTTCCTATTTGTAGTAGGTGTACAGGAATATTATTTGGACAAATTATATCTGTAATATTAATTATTTTTAAAATAAATATTCCAATATATTTAGATTTTATATTTTTATTGATAATGTTTTTAGACTGGTTTATCCAATATAAAAAGATAAAAGAGTCTACTAATTTTAGACGATTTATAACAGGAAGTTTAGCAGGAATTGCTCAAATAAATATAATATATCAATTTATTATATTTATAATAAATGTATTCGTATAAAAGTATTGAAAAAAATAATTAATAAGGTTAAAATACATAAGGAAAAAACAAAAAAGAAAGGTGATATAAATGGAATTTCATGCAAATGAAGGAAAAAAAGTTGAAATAGAAGTAAATGGAGAAATATATTTAAGACATGCTATAAAAACAAGATTTGTAAAACAAGGAGAAAGTTATATAGATTTATTTAAAGAATATGTAAGTCCAATTTATCAAGAAGGAGATATTATATCAGCAAGTGAAAAAATAATTGCATTATGCCAAAATAGAGTTGTAAGAAAAGAAGATATGAAAATTGGTTTTTGGGCTAAATTTTTATCTAAATTTGTTCATAAAACAACTGCAGGATTTGGAGTAAGAAATCCATATAAAATGCAATTTGCAATAGATCAAGTTGGATTACCAAAAATATTATTTGCAGGAATTGCAAGTGCAGTAACAAAGCTATTTGGAAAAAGAGGAGTATTTTATAAAATAGTTGGACAAGAAATTGCAGGAATAGATGGATTTTACGATAAAGAATTTAAAGAATACGGGGATATAGGAATAATGCTTCCAGAAAATCCAACTAAAGTATGTAATGAAATTCATGAAAAACTTGGAATATCTTGTATGATTGTTGATGCAAATGATTTAGGACAAGAAGTACTAGGATATTCTGATGATATAAAATTAACAGAAGAAGAATTAAAAGGATTAATAAAAGATAATCCAACAGGTCAAGGAAGAGAACAAACACCATTAGTCTTAATAAGAAAACAAACAGAAAATAAAGAATAATACAATAAATTCAAAAGAAACATTAAAAGCCCATATAATTTATATGGGCTTTGTCACAGAGGAGAACATATGAAACACAAGAAGAGAAAAAAGAATCATAAATTTACTAAATTTTTGATTTTAGTAACTTTTATTATTATGATAATAGGGTTATATAAAACGGGAAAAATAACTACAGAAGTAAGTGCAAATGCCGAAGAGGTTAATAATGTTATTGAAAAGGAATATGAAGTGGAAGAAGAAATTTTATTAGTAAATAAATATAATCCGTTGCCAGAAGATTACAAGGTAGAACTTACAGAATATGATAATCATCTAGTTAGTAAAGAGATTATAGATGAATTAGAAAAAATGTATAAAGATGCCAAAAAAGATGGAGTTAATTTAAATATTAATACAGCTTATAGAGATAAAAAAGAGCAACAAGAGATATTAGATAGAAGAATAAAATTATATGCCAGCGAGGGCTTAACACAAAAAGAGGCAAAAAAGAAAGCTCTAACTGAAGTGCAATTACCAGGTTGTTCAGAACATGAGACTGGTCTTGCGATTGATTTTAGTAATCCAAGTAAACCAGAAGATAATGAACCAATGTGGATTTGGCTTGAAGAAAATAGTTATAAATATGGATTTATATTAAGATATCCTAAAGATAAAACAGAAATTACAAATGTTTCAAATGAAGATTGGCATTATAGATATGTAGGGAAAGAAACTGCAAAAGAAATGAAAGAAAAAAATGAGTGTTTAGAAGAATATCTTGCTTAATTATTGTAAAAATGAAAAATGTTTTATATAATGTGAAAAAAAGGAGCGGATAATAATGGAGAATAAACGAGTAAATATTGTATTATTTGTTATATTAGTTCTAATTGTGATAGCAATTATTTTCCTAATAGGCAAATATAATGAACAAATAGCCGAAAAGGCAAAAGATATAATAGAAAATAATATTGCTCCAGCATTAGCCCAAGAAGAGCCAAATGTTAATGTTGTACCAACAATGAAAGAAAAGATTAATGGAAATACTGTATGGTGTGGTTCTATTCAGTTAGCATGGAACGATTTTAAAGATAATATTGTTAAACAAGATATAGAATTTTCTCCTCAACTAGAAATGGTAAATAATTTAAACACTTCAGAATTTACAGCTGAAATGATATCTGCAGAGGATTATTATATAAAATCTGGAGTAATGACAAGTGCGTTAAAACAAGAAATAGAAACAGGTCTTAAAGATAAATTTGATTATACAAGCGATTTGTTAAATCAATTTAATTGGGAAGAAAATAATGCAATAAAATATTTTGCATATGCTATGCTTAACAAAAAATTTGAATTTAATCAAGCTTTTGATGATTTAAATAAGGGAAGCTTTGCAGGAAAAGGAACAGATACAAAATATTTTGGATTAAATGCAAATACAAATTCTGGTGCAAGAAGCCAAGTACAAGTTCTTTATTATAATAATGAAAATGATAAAGCAATTTCTTTAAAAACAAAACAAGGTGAAGAAGTTATTATTGCTATGACAAATAAAATGAAAAACTTTACACAAATTTATGATAAAATAACTACAGAATCTCAAAATTTTAAAGGTAATAAAGAATTAAGAGATGCAGAAGAATTAAAAATTCCAAATTTAAATATAGAAACAGAAAAAGAATTTACAGATTTAGAAAATAAGAAATTTGAAGATGCAAATGGAAGCGAATTACAATTAAATAAAGTAGTACAGGCTATTAACTTTACTTTAGATAAAACTGGTGGACAAGTTGTAAGTGAAACAGGAATAGAAGCTGAGCGAAATGCAGAACCAGTACAAGAAGAAATTAGAAATTTTAGTTTTGACAAAGAGTTTGTAGTATTTATAAGAGAAGAAGGTAAGACATTACCATATTTTGCTCTAAATGTTTCAGATATAGAAGATTTTCAATAATATAATATCAAAATAAAACCTACAATTATATGTAGGTTTTATTTTATGTTGACATAATTTGAGACAAGAGCTATAATAGGCATTGTAACAGGTTGATTTTAAAAGCAGAGGTTTCACATAGGAGGTTGAATATGCGAGAATTAGCTGAGCTTGCCAAAAGAGACTTTGAACGGCTAAAAACAACTTATATAATGCGGGAGACAAATGGAGAAGTAATAGATTTGTATCCAAACACAGGTAAAGAGCTTACGGCTGGAAATCTTACAATGATTTTTGTGCCAAAAAACTCGGGAGAAGCTGTTATTTTGGAACCGGAAGATTTAACATGGGCAGATTCTATGTTTTATGATTACGATTTTAAAATAGATGATTCTTCTGATTTAAAAAGCAATATATGTTTTAGCCGTGTTATGGTTGGGGATGAATTATCCAGTTTGTTGGATATAGAGATTGGGAGAAGAATTCTTGCAAAAGAATTTTCTAAACAGGAACTAAAAAATATGTATTTCTTTGCTGCAGGTAAAATTTATCCAGCAACAGATGAAAATGATGAGCCAACTTTAACAGCGACAAGAATATATGATATAAGTATCGAAGAATTCAGACTTCCGGAGATGACTGGAGAAAATTATTTCCTTGAAGATGTACTCATTGAAGAAGCACCGCTTGAATTATGGCCAATTATAAAAGAGTTGGCTGAAAGTATTTAATAAAAAATATAACCTCTGCTAATTCCCCCATGAATTCAAAAAAGAATTTATGGGGGAAATCTTTTGTCAAAAAATAAAATATGATAGAATATAATATGTAATAAAAATTGTATACGATATAGAAAGGAAGAAAAATGACTGCAACTAAATTACTACTGCTAGTAAAAATACTATTGGTTATAATACTAATTGGAACGATATGTGCTGTAATATTAATTATATATTTGTTTAAAGGTGATGTTAAAGCCAGAGTCCCAGGATATATGAAAGATGAATATAATATTTCTGAAGAAGAAGTGGAAAACAGACCAGTCTATACGATTACTCCAAAAAATGGAGTAACAAATGAATTAGTAATAATGTATGTACATGGGGGATCGTATGTAGGTAATTTAGAAAAAGAACATTGGAAAACGTGCTCTGACATAATAAATCAGTTAGGTTGTACGATAATAGTACCAGATTATCCACTTACACCAAAATATAATTATAAAGATACAATTAGTATGATGGAAACTTTATATAAACAATTAATAGAGAAAATAGATCCATCCAATTTTATTGTGATGGGAGATTCTGCAGGAGGAGGTTTATCACTTGCTCTATTAGAAAAAGTTGGAGAAGAAAATATACAAATGCCAAATCAAACAATACTAATTTCTCCTTGGTTAGATGTAAGATTAAACAATCCGGAAATAGAAGAAGTAGAACCTAATGATCCAGAACTAAATAAATCTGCATTAAAAATAGCAGGAGAAAATTATGCAGGAAAAGATGGCATAGATAGTTATTTAGTAAATCCAATAGATGGCCCATTAGACAAATTAAAAAATGTTTCTATTTTTACAGGAACAAATGATATATTAAATCCAGATATAAAAATATTACAAGAAAGAGCTAAAGAAGTTGGAACTGAAATAAATGTATATGAAACAGAAGGTGCAACACATGTATGGTTACTGTATAAATATAAAGATGAGAAAAATGACCCATTAGTACAAGAGCCATATAAACAAATGATAGAATTATTAAAAAATAATTAGTTGGAGGCTATTAATGAGAAGAAAAGAAAGAAAAGAATTGATGTGGAGAAAATTAGACAATTCAGCAAAAATATTTCCTCTATCATCTAGTAAAAAATATAGCAGTGTTTTTAGAATATCTGCTGTAATGAAAGAAAAAATAAGCCCTAGATTATTAGAAAAAGCAGTAAATAGAGCCTTAGAAAAATATGAATTTTTTAAAGTTAGGTTAAAACAAGGATTTTTTTGGTATTATTTTGAATATAATGATAAAAAAATAGTAATAGAAGAGGAAAAAGATTATCCATGTAAATATATAGACCCAGCAACAAATAATGATTATTTATTTAAGGTTACATATTTTGATTCTAAAATAAATATAGATATATTTCATTCACTAACAGATGGAAATAGTGGGATACAATTTTTTAAAGAAATAGTATATCAATACATAGAAATAGCTCATTCAAATGATTTTAAGAATAACCTAAGGTCTAGTAGAAAAATTGATGTCAATGTAGAAGATAGTTATTTAAAAAATTATAATAAGAAGGCTAAAAATTCTGAAATAAATAAAAAAGCATATATTTTAAAAGGTAAAAAGATACCTTTTGAAGCAATTAGAGCTACACACGAATTAATTAATTTAACAGAATTAAAAGAACAAACTAAAATAAAAAATGTTACAATGACTCAATATTTAACAGCAGTTTTAATACAAGCAATATATAGAGGAAATATGAAAAAGAAGAACAATAATAGGCCAATAAAAGTATGTGTTCCAGTAGATTTGAAAAAATACTTTAAATCTAAAACATTAAGTAATTTCTTTTCATATATTACAGTTTCTGCAGATGTAGATGAAATAAATTTAGACAATTTAGATGATGTTTTAAAATTAGTAAAAAGTGATTTCGAAAACTTACTTAAACCAGAAGAAATATCAAAAACAATGTCTTTAAATGTTAAATTAGGAACTAATTTCTTTATAAAAGTAATTCCATTGTTTTTGAAGCAAATATTTGTAAGAGTGAGTTATTTAGAAATAAGAAAATATACGACAACTACATTTTCAAATATAGGAAGAATTGGTATAATAGCAGAATATCAAAAATATATAGATCAATTTTTATTTTTAATTGCTCCAGAAAGAATCGAAAAAATAAAATGTTCAACTTGTTCTTATGAAGACAGAATGTTTTTCACTTTTACTTCTATATTAAGAGATATTCAAATAGAAGATGAATTTGAAAAAATTTTAAAAGAACAAGGAATTAATGTAGAAAGAGAAAGTAATGGTGTATAAATATGTTATATCCGAAATTAAATAATGTAAAAAGAAATAATATAATTTTAATATTAAGTATAGCGATATCTATAATTTTAATAGATATATTACTACTTATAAATGTTTTAGTAGATAAAACAAACCACTGGTCTTTACTATGTGTGGCAGGAATTTTATATGTATATGGAACAGTATTTTATACTAAAAAAAGGAATGTAAATATAGCATCAAATGTTTTTGTACAATGTTTACTTGTTTCATTATTAATAATTGCTATAGATTATTTTATAGGATTTAGTGGTTGGTCTTTAAATATATCAATTCCAATAGTCGTAATTGTAGCTAATTCAACATTAATGATTTTAACAATAGTAAGTAGAAAAAGATATATGAAATATGCAATGTATCATGTTTTAACTTTTTTATTTAGTATGATTCCATTAATTTTAATGTTTATGGGAATAATTCAAAATAAAGTATTAACAATTGTTTCTTCTAGTATTGCTACATTCTCATTATTATTAACAATAATTTTATGTGGTAGAGCTATGTGGATAGAAACAAAGAAAAGATTGCATATGTAAAAATTGAGAGTAATTATAAAAATAGTATTTATAAGAACCTTAATAATATTTAATTCATAAAATGTCATAAGTAGGTGAATTTATGAAAAATATTATTAAGGTTTTTTATGTATTATGCATAAGTATAATAATTTTATTAGAATTAAAAATAACAGTATATGCAATTGAACCAACAGGAAAAACTTATGATGGAATAGATGTTAGTGGATGGCAAAGAATAATAGATTTTAAGAAAGTTAAAGAAAGTGGAATAGAAATTGTATATATCAAATCATCAGAAGGAAGCAATAGTGTAGATTCGTATTTTAGTAGAAACTATAAAGAGGCAAAAGCAAATGGATTAAAAGTAGGTTTTTATCATTATGTGACTGCAAGAACTGTAAAAGAAGCAGAAGAACAAGCAAATCATTTTGTGAAAACAATTGCAGGAACAAAGCCGGATTGCAAACTTGCTATGGATTTTGAAAGCTTTGGTAATCTAAGTAATACCGAAGTTAACAAGATTGCTAAAAAGTTTTTAGAGACTGTAGAAAAATTAACAAATAAAGAAGTAATTGTATATAGTAATACTTATTCTGCAAGAACTGTATTTAGTAAAGAAATTGCAGAGAAATATGATTTATGGGTTGCCCAATATGGAGTGAAAGAACCATCTGTTAATGGCAAGTGGAATAAATGGGTTGGATTTCAATATACAGATAAAGGTAGAGTAAATGGAATTAATGGATATGTAGATAGAGATAAATTTACAAATCAAGTTCTTTTAGATAGCAAAGAAGAAATACCAGATATTGCTGAACCAGAAAATTCAGATGATACTTCACATATAAGCTATAAAATACGAAAAGGAGATACTTTATATAAAATAGCAAGAAAGTATGACACAACTGTTGCTGAAATTGTAAAACTGAATAAAATACAAAATCCAAATAAAATATATACAGGGGAGACACTACTAATTCCAACTAAAAATAATACAATATCAACAGGAGATAATAATAAAAATAATACAGTTTATACAGTAAAAAAAGGAGATACTTTATGGAAAATTGCTAAAAAATATAATACAACGGTTTCTAATATTGTAAATATTAATATTATTAAAAATCCAAATGTAATTTATCCGGGGCAAAAGCTTATTATTTTTAGAGGAACAGAAAACTTAAAATATAAATATTGTACGTATACAATAAAAAGAGGAGATAACTTGTGGAAAATAGCAAATAAATATAATACAACAGTAAAAAAATTAGCAATATTGAATGGAATTAGAAATGTAAATAGAATATATGTTAATCAAAAAATAAAGATTCCAATAAACTTGGATATTGGAAATTATGATTGTGGACATTGCATATATACAGTAAAAAAGGGAGATACATTATATAAGATTGCTAAAAAACATAATAAAACAATTGAAGAAATTGCCAAACTAAATGAAATAAAAAATGTAAATTATATTTATGTAGGGCAGAGATTAAGAATTTAAAAAAGTAGAGTTTAAATCTAATTTTTTTCTTGACTAAAATAATTCATTATAATATACTGAATTTGTATAATGATAAAATTGCATAAGGAGGATAATATGCAAAAGATAAAGAAGATAGCAATTAGTATAGCTATAATGGTAATAATTATAATGGCACAAAGTTCAGTTAGTTTTGCGTCATCAGAAAAATGGAATTTAAGAGAGATAAGTATAGGAAATTATGATATAAATGTAGTTCATCTTGCAATAGTTGGAGTAATGGGATTACAAACCCTTATTTCAATAATTTTAGCAATTTCATTATATAAAAAAAGTAAAGAGCTAGATGAAATATACTATGAAGAAGGTAACAATATAGTAGAACAAATAAGTAGAGAGAAAAAAGAACAAATAGATGAAGAACCTGTAGCAGTTAAAAAGCTGAAAGAAGAATCAGAAGAGGAACAACCAAAAGCAGTTAAGGAAATGGAAGATAAAAAGAAAATAGAAGAGATTCAAAAAATTGCAGAAGAGGAAGAAAAAAATAAAGTAGAAGAAAAGGAACCAGAAGAAGTTTCTCAGAATACAATGAATTTTAAACATCAAAAAGCATTAGATGATTTTTATAATTATGCAGAAGAAATTAAACAAGATGTTGTAGAGAAAAAAGTTAAAACTAAAGGAAAACACTCTAAATAAAATTAGAGTGTTTTTATTGGTTTACAATATTACAAATTTGTTATATAATAGTGCAAGATTTAAAGAAGAAAGGGAGATTTTTGATGGACAATAATGTTAATGAAGAAGTAGATATAAACCAATTAATGAAAATTAGAAGAGAAAAATTAGATGAATTAAGAAGTGCTGGAAAGGATCCTTTTGAAATAACAAAATATGATAGAACAGAAACAGCAGGGCAAATAAAAGCAAACTATGATAAATACGAAGAAAAAGATGTATCTGTTGCAGGAAGAATAATTGCAAAAAGAATAATGGGTAAAGCATCTTTTTGTACTATACAAGATAGCGATGAAAAAATTCAAAGTTATGTAAGTATAAACGATTTAGGAGAAGAAAGTTATAAAGCTTTTAAAACTTATGATATTGGAGATTTCATTGGAATAAAAGGTTTTGTATTTAAAACAAAAACAGGAGAAATTTCTGTACATGCTAAAGAAGTAACATTACTATCTAAATCTTTAAGGCCATTACCAGAAAAATTCCATGGTTTAAAAGATCCAGATTTAAGAT
This sequence comes from uncultured Clostridia bacterium, assembly GCA_944390295.1. Lineage (GTDB taxonomy): Bacteria > Bacillota > Clostridia > TANB77 > CAG-508 > Merdicola. The sequence continues at coordinate 27,615 of CALXPV010000016.1, forward strand.
ATAGACAAAGATATGTAGATTTAATTGTTAATCCAGAAGTTAAAGATACTTTTATCTTAAGAAGTAAAATAATAAAAGAAATAAGAAGATTTATGGATGAACTTGGATATATGGAAGTAGAAACACCAATGCTTACAACTGTCGCAACAGGAGATGCTGCAAGACCATTTATAACACACCATAATACATTAAATTTACAAATGTACTTAAGAATTGCTCCAGAATTAAACTTAAAAAGATTAATAGTTGGTGGATTTGATAAAGTATTTGAAAT